>CAJUCC010000009.1 GCA_910585205.1 uncultured Lachnospiraceae bacterium | reverse complement strand
CGGGTCCCCGCCATATGCGCGGCGTCCAGAATCAGGAGGATATTGTGTTCCTTACAGATGCGGACAATCTCCTCATAGTGACCGGTATTGCCGCCCATTCCGACGTAAATCAGCGCCCGTGTCTTATCGGTGATCCGTTCCCGGACAGATGCGGGAGAGAGACAGTTGGTGTCATCAATGTCGGCAAATACCGCTTTCAGCCCGGACAGAGGGATGGCGTGGTTGGTGGAAATAAAGGTAAGGGGCGTTGTGATGATTTCATCACCCTCGGCCCAGCCGTAACCGTCTTTTAAAATTTCCACTGCCAGATTCAGTCCTGCGGTGGCCGAGTTCAGGTAATAGGCGTGCGGAAGGCCGGTATATGCTTTCCATGCCTCCTCAAACTGCACGGTCTTAAATCCCATCCCCGTCCAGCCCTTTTCCAGACATTCCCGGATCTCTTCCAGACATTCGTCCACCTGAAATGTGGGGGTAAACAACTGTATTTCTCTTTTTTTCTCCATTTTTTCGTCCATAATTTCAACTCCTCTTATCTGTTTTCCGAAATCATTTGCGCGCGGCCAGCCGTTTATAAATTCGTTCGATTCCGTTTACCATATTTTCATACGGAAAACTGCGCGGTGGAACATGGTCGAACGCGGCATCCCCTTTTTCGATCACCCGCTGGAGACAGTCTGCCAGCGCACCGCTGTTGCGGTTTTCAAAGAAAAGACAATCTCCATAGACCACTTCGGTCAACGCTCCGCCGGTGCTGGAGATGATTTTCTTTCCCATCTGACAGGCTTCCAGCGCGCTCAGGCCGAAGCCCTCGGTCACGGAGGGGACGACCACATAGTCTGTCTGTAAAATGCAGCGGCATAAGTCTTCCCGTTGCAGCGAATCCCGTACGAGCATAATCCGTTCCAGCCCGTGCTCCCGGATGGAACGGATAAACTTCCTGCGCAGATTGGCCGGTTCCGCACCGAGAATAAAGCAAAAGCGGATTTGCGACAGATCGACGCCGCGCTGTTGCAGGATGCGGATAGCCTGTTGATAGACATAGATGCCTTTGGGCTGTCCCGGTCTGCCATAATACAGGAAAATCCGTTCCTGTTTCCCCAGAGAAAAATAATCCCGCAGGTTCAGAGAAGATTTTTCGGCGATGGAAGTATCCATTTCGTTGACAGCGTTGTATACACAGACGACATTTTTGTTTCTGCCGCAGTAACGCAGGATGTCCCGCCTGGTCGCCTTCGAAACCGCGTGGTATACGTCAAACGGCTGCCGGCATACAAACTGCTCGTACAGCCAGAAAGCGCTCGCATGAATCTTGTCTTCCGTCCAGAACCATTTCGGGCCCCTCACTTCGTGGACGGTGAGCACGGAAGGTTTCCGGTACTTCCGCGCCAGACGGCTGGACGGAAAAGCCGGGGTAAAGATAGAGGCATGTACCACATCACACCAGGCGATATGTTCCCGGATGTCCTTTGCGGGGATCAGCGGATGGCCGAACATGGATTTCCACGGAAAATAATAGACCTCCATTCCCTCCACGGTCTTATGTCCCAGATATTCCTGTCCGACGTTTCGTGCCAGCACCCGAATCTCGTGTCCTTTTTTTAAAAGCCCTTTGGCCATATCATAAAAAATGCGCTCCCCACCGCCCACATAAGGATAAAAATGGGGAAGTACATAACAGATTTTCATACAAAATCCTCCTTGCGGAAATATTGTTAGTATATCCAATAACAGGTATATCATATTTTCCAAAATAAAACAATGACGGAGTTTGGATTTGGCGGGACAACGGCGGCAGAGACGGATTGCC
The DNA here is from genome assembly GCA_910585205.1 of uncultured Lachnospiraceae bacterium. Classification (GTDB taxonomy): domain Bacteria; phylum Bacillota; class Clostridia; order Lachnospirales; family Lachnospiraceae; genus VSOB01. Next base: position 31,074 of record CAJUCC010000009.1, on the reverse strand, counting down.
GTGTTTGTGATGCCTTCGCGCACTTTATCTGTTTACATGATTTTCCATATTTGGTATACTGTTTACAATCTGTGCATGGAATCGGAGGAATTCGGGCAGAATCCTTTACAGGAGGCTTGGGAAGCGGATGCGGAAATTACTGGACAACTGGAAGCGGCAGAATATGATTAAGAAAGCGGCGGATATTGTGGGGATCCTGGTGATTCTGGCCGGTATTGGCGTCAGTATCGGAATGAACTGCGCCGGCAGGACGCTGTGGCTGGATGAGGCGATGCTGGCTTTTTCGTTCAGCAAGCGTTCGCTGTTTCAGCTTACCAACGGGGTGTTCGAGTGGGATCAGAGCGCGCCGGTTCTGTATCTGTATGCGGTCAAAATCCTGACGCTGCTGTTCGGCAATACGGAGTTTGTTCTGCGCAGCTTTTCGATTATTTCCTATGTGCTTGTTTTATTTTTAAGCGGGTTTGCGGCAAAGAAACTGTTCGGCATCCGTTATCCGCTGCTGGTGTCGGCTTTTCTGGCCAATATGAATTTTATTTTAAAGTATTCCAACGAGTTTAAGCAGTATTTGTCGGAGTGTATCTGGGTACTGCTTGTGCTTGTGGTGTACTATTATTATAAGGAAAGAGGGCTGGCGTGGTGGAAGATGACCGTCTTTTTTATGGTTTTTATCTGGGGCGCCAATCCGGCCTGCTTTTTTATCGGCGGCGTTTTGCTGTATGAATTTATACAGGGGATATGGATAAAAGATAAAACGATATGGAGAAACAGCATCGTTACGGGAATTGGCGTGGGTATCAGCTTTGTCGTATATTATTTTTACTGGCTGCGGGGCATCGCGCTCAGCGGCACGATGCAGAGTTATTGGGACAATGCCAGCTTTCCGCTGATTCCGCGGAGCATAGCGGATCTGAAAATGGCGAAGGCCATGGTATATGAAATTTTTATAACATTCCGGGAGGCGCGGATTTTTATGGTTGCCTTTGTGCTGGCGGCCTTTCTGATCGGCATTTTCCGCGAAGGGAACCGATATGCCGCCGTTATGCTTCTGGGCTTTCTCGTATCGCTGTTTGCGTCTTCCATCCATATGTTTCCGATTGCGGACAGGCTGTGGTGTTTTTCGTTTCCGCTGTTTACGATTCTGGCCTTTTATGCGATCGATCAGATGGCGGCGGCAGGCAGCAGAGGGGAGCTGGTGGCGGTCTTTCTGATGTTTACACTGATGCTGACAAATAACGGTATTGCGGTTTATAAAAATGCGGAAAACGTATTCCAGCCGGGCGAGGAGGCCAATCCGTCGATTGCCTGGCTGCAGGAACATGTCGCGGCAGACGAAAAGGTCTATGTCTACTACCAGAGTATTCCGGTGACAAAGTATAAGATCGGCTATGACACGGAGCGGATCGGAAACGCGGAGACGGACAATATTATCTGGGCGACGGATACGCTTGATAAGGAAGATGCGCAGGGTGACATTGCGAAGGTGCTGCAGGAAGCGCGGTGCTATATTCTGGCTTCCCATGCGCCGGCCGAGCGCATCAATCCGCTGCTGGACGCCGCTGCGGAGGCGGGCAGTCTGGAGGTTGTGCGCAGCCAGTATGAGACGCCGCTGTATTATTATGCCAAATCGTACCGCGACTGCCGGGCGAGAGCGCAGTACGAACTGATCGCGCAGGAGACGGAAGGCGATACGTGCTACGTGACGCTGCGGGTGTATAATACGGGCGGCTCCGTGATAAATACCGAATATGACGATGTGAAAGTGGCCTGCCGGGAGCGGGAGGACATCGGCACCAATCTGTGGGGAAATCTGGAACCGGGCGGTTATTTCGATATGCCGCTGCAGTTCGACTGGAACGGCGACAGGGCCGTTTCCCTGCAGCTTCGAAACGGGGAGCGGTACTGGTATGACGATCTGGGATGTGAACCGCTTGTGATTACGAAAGACGGAGAAAGCGCGGAAAGCGGGAGAGAATAATATGAAATGTCTGGAATATCCCTTTGCGGGAGAAGAACTGTTGCGCAGAAAGAAACGGATTAAAAAGGAACTGCTGGCCGACGGCAGCGTGCGGATTCCCAAAAGGATTGCCATTCTTGGCGGTTCCACGACGAATGACATCCGTCTGATGCTGGAACTGTTTCTGCTGGATTACGGGATTGCGCCGGAATTTTACGAGTCGGAATATAACCAATATTATGAGGAGGCCATGTTTCCGGGAGCGGAGCTGCAGGAATTCGCACCGGACATCATTTATCTTCACACATCATACCATAATATAACGGCATTTCCGCAGCTTGCGGATACGCCGGAGCAGATCGAAGCCATGCTGCAGGCGGAATATGGACGGTACTGCGGTATGTGGGATGCGCTGGCGCAGCGGTTCGGCTGCATTGTCATTCAGAACAATTTTGAATACCCGCATTACCGGCTGCTCGGCAATATGGACGCCAGTGACAGACACGGAAAAGTCAATTTCGTCACCCGCCTGAACTGTCTGTTTTATGACTATGCCGGGACGCATGAAAACTTTTATATCCATGATATTAATTATCTGTCCGCCGTGTATGGACTGGACCGGTGGGCCGACTCGTTTTCCTGGCATATGTATAAATATTGCTGCAATGTGTCGGCCATCCCGGAGTTTGCGTTCAGCCTGGCGAAAATCATCAAGGCGCTGTACGGGAAAAACAAAAAGGGCTATGTGCTCGATCTGGACAATACGCTGTGGGGCGGCATCGTGGGAGACGACGGTCCGGAAAATATCGAAGTCGGCCAGGAGACTTCCATGGGGCAGGTTTATCAGGAATTTCAGGCGTATCTGAAAGAACAGAAACAGCTCGGCGTCTTGCTGAATATTGATTCCAAAAACGAATATGAAAATGCCGTTGCCGGACTGGAACATCCCGGCGGCGTTTTGAAAAAAGAAGACTTTATCGCAATTCGCGCCAACTGGGAGCCGAAGGATAAGAATCTGACAGATATTGCCGCGGAACTCAGCCTGCTCCCGGAAAGTCTTGTATTCGTGGACGACAATCCCGCGGAGCGGGCGATCGTATCCGCACAGGTGCCGGGTGTGGCGGCGCCGGAAATGGGGACGGTGGAAAACTATATTCGGGTATTGGACCGCTCGGGATTTTTCGAGGCGACCGGCATTTCCGCAGACGACCTGAAGCGGAATGCGATGTACCGGGAGAATGCGCAGCGCACGGCGCTGCAGGCGTCGTTTGCCGACTATGGAGAATATCTCCGCTCGCTTATGATGAAAGCCGAGATTCGGCCGTTTGCACCGGCCTGGCTGGCGCGGATTGCGCAGCTTACCAATAAGAGCAACCAGTTTAACCTGACAACAAAGCGGTATTCGCAGGCGGAAATCGCGGCTGTGGCTGCCGATCCGGCGTATCTGACGCTTTACGGGAAACTGGAGGACCGGTTTGGCGATAACGGTGTCGTCTCCGTTGTGATCGGCAGACAGGAAGGGGACGTGCTCTTTCTGGACTTGTGGATTATGAGCTGCCGTGTGCTCAAGCGGGATATGGAATGTGCGATGATGGACGCGCTGGCACAGCGGGCCGGGGAGCGGGGAATCCGCACGATATACGGGTTTTATTATCCCACGGCAAAAAACAAGATGGTGCGGGACTTTTACGGAGAACGGGGATTCTCCAGAGTTTCGCAGGATGCGGCGGGCAATACGAAATGGGAACTTTCCCTTGCGGTGTACCGGCCGCAGAATACAGTGATTCAGGTGGAGGATGAAAGATGACAAGAGAGGAAATTTTTGCAGGCGTAAACGAAGTGTTCCGTGATATTTTTGACGACGAGGAGATCACGGTCGGCGAAGCGACGACGGCGGATGACATCGAGGACTGGGATTCGCTGGAACATATCAATCTGATCGTGGCGATCGAGAAAAAGTTTGGGATGAAGTTTACCATGGGCGAGGCGACAGGCATGAAGAACGTGGGCGCGATGGTGGATATTATTCTGGAGCGGGTGTGAGATGAATCGATATACGTATGAGGAATTGACAGTCGGAATGACGGAGGCATTTCAGGTGACGATCCGGCCGGAGATGCTCGAACAATTCCGGCAGATCACGGGAGACGACAATCCGCTGCATACGGACGAGGCGTTTGCCGCCGGAAAGGGATATCCGGGCCGGGTGGCCTACGGGATGCTGACGGCGTCGTTTTTGTCCACGCTGGCAGGCGTTTACCTGCCCGGCGAGCGGAGTCTGATTCTGGAAACGGACGTGAAATTTGCCAAAGCGGTACAGATCGGCGACACACTGACGGTGCAGGGAACGGTAAAAGAAAAAAACGACCTGTTTTCCTTTATCGTCTTAAAGGTGGAAATCCGTAACGGAGACGGCGGGAAAGTACTCCGGGGACAGATGAAAGTGGGGGTGCTGGATGGAGAATAGGACATTGCTGGTATTGGGAGCGTCTTCGGATGTGGGATGCGCACTGATCGGGGCAGCGGCCGACCGTTATGACACGATACTGGCACATTATTTTCATATGAACGAAAATCTGTCGGCGCTGCAGGCTGATTTGGGAGAAAAGCTGATTCCTTTGCAGGCCGATCTGTCCAAGCGGCAGAAAGTGGAGGAAATGGCGGCGCAGATCCGCGGGCGGGGCTGCCTGCCGGATCATATCGTGCACCTTGCGGCGCCTGTCTGCCGGAATGAAAAATTTGCCCGCTGTGATATGGATGACGATTTCGGATACGGTATCGGGACTTCCGTTATGTCTGCGATCTGCGTACTGCAGGCGTTTCTGCCGGCCATGGCGAAAAAAAAGTACGGCCGGGTTGTCTTTATGCTGACTGCTTATGTGGACGGAAAGCCGCCCAAGTATCTGAGCCCCTATATCACGGCGAAATACGCGCTGCTCGGCCTGATGAAATCGCTGGCAGCGGAATATGCGGAAAAGGGCATTGCGATAAACGGGGTATCGCCGGAGATGATGGAGACTCGTTTTCTGCGGGAGATACCGGAACTGGTGGTTGCGCAGAACGCCGCCGCATCCCCGCTGAAACGGAATCTGACGACTGCCGATGTGATCCCGGCGTTTCTGTATCTGCTGTCGGAAGAAGCCGGCTGTGTGACAGGACAGAATCTGGTAATCACCGGAGGAAAATAAAGATATGACGGGTGTTACATCAATTTCATTTTTGTTGTTTTTTGCCGTTTTATTTTTGGTGTACTACGGGCTGCCGGGGAAGCTGCGGTGGGGTGTTCTGCTGGCCGGCAGTCTCTTTTTTTATACGGCCTGCGCCGTGCCGTATACGATTGTATATCTGCTGGCGAGTGTTCTGACCGTTTATCCGGCGGCAAGGTATTTTGCAAAGGCGGACGAAGCCGCGCGGGAAGCGGGCGGAAGTGCAACGGAAGCGGAGAAAAGGAAAAAAAGAGTTCTTATCCTGGCGCTGGCGGTCAATTTCGGTATCCTGGCCACGCTGAAATACAGGAATCTGCTGTTTCAGCCTCTGCAGCTGCTGGGCGTGGGAGAGGGTGTTTCTCTGCCCGCTTTGGCAGCGCCGCTCGGCATCAGCTTTTATACCCTGCAGATTACCGGTTATCTGCTGGACTGTTATTGGGGAACATGCAAAGCGGAGAAAAATCCCGGCCGGCTGCTGCTGTTTACCTGCTACTTTCCGCAGATGGTGTCAGGGCCGATCAGCCGTTATGATGCACTGTCGGGTACGCTGTTTGCGCCCAATCGGTTTGATACGGAGCGGACGGCGCGCGGTGTGCAGCGTATCTTATGGGGATTTTTTCTGAAACTTGTGATTTCGGAACGGCTGGCGGTAATTGTCAATGCCGTTTACGACGCACCGGAAACCTATACGGGGCTGTATGTATGGGCTGCGGCGTTTGCCTTTATTTTGCAGCTTTACACGGATTTTTCGGGATGTATGGATATTGTGCTCGGCGTCTCGGAATGCTTCGGCGTGACACTGCCCGAGAACTTTCGTATGCCTTTTCTGGCGTGTACGACACAGGAGTTCTGGCAGCGGTGGCATATTACGCTCGGCACGTGGCTGAAAGACTATATTATGTATCCGGTTCTGAAATCGGATCTGTGGTACCGCATGGGAACGGGCATCCGCAAACGATGGGGGAAGAGCCTGAGCCGGAAGATACCGACCTGGGCGGGACTGTTGATTCTCTGGACGGCGATGGGAGTCTGGCACGGAAATGACTGGAAATATGTCATCGGGGAAGGATTCTGGTTCTGGCTGCTGATTGTGGGCGGACAGATCTGCGCACCGCTGTTTGATAAGGGGATTGCGCTGTTTCATATTAACCGGGCGTCATGGTACTGGAAATGGGTGCAACGTCTGCGCACATTTGTCTGTTTTGCCGTCGGCATGATTTTTTTCCGGGCAGATTCGCTGCGTCAGTCTTTTGCCATGATTCGCAACGGACTGCTGCGATGGAATACGGCGATTCTGACGGGAGGCCTGTGGGAGCTGGGACTTTCGAAAAAGGACGGTGCGGTTCTGGTTTTGGGGTTGTTTTTGCTGTTGATCGTTTCTCTGCTGCGCGAGAACGGAAGTATGCGGGAACGGGTTGCGCGATGGCCGCTTCCGGTCCGGTGGGCAGTCTGGTATCTGTTGTTTTTTGCCGTGCTGGTGACGGGATTTTACGGACCGTCCTGCGATATGTCGGGTTTTATCTACGCGCAGTTCTGACCGGCGGCGGGAATCGGCAAACATATCCCGTAAAAGAATAGAAGAATGGAAGCAAAGATGAACAAACAAAGTCTCGTGCAGAAAAGCATACGGCTGCTGCTGTTTCTGGGAATATTATGCGCACTGTTTCTGACCGTGCAGGATGTGCTCAAAAAAGACACGGAGCACCGCGGCAGCGATGTGGTGAAGGGTTTTTACGCGGAAAAGAAAAACGATATGGATGTGGTCTTTCTCGGCAGCAGTACAATGTTCTGCACGGTGGATCCGCTTGTATTGTATGAAAACTACGGAATCGCCGCATATGATTTCGGCTGTTCGGCGCAGGCCTTTGAATCGGAATATTTATATCTGAAAGAAGTGCTCCGCTATCAGAAACCAAAGGTAATCGGTCTGGAAGTGGTATCAATAAAAAAGAAAACCGATCCGTCCGATCTGGAAGTGTGGAGTTATGCCATGGCGGATCTGCGGTTTTCGTTTGACAAAATGACGGAACTGTATCGGATGCTTCATACCGAACGGGATATTTATGCCATGCAGATGCTCCCCATCCTGCAGTATAAAGACCGCTGGAAGGAACTGTCGGAGGAGGACTTCGCGGATAACCGGGTAAATTATACCAAGGGTGCGTATACACCGGCAAAGATTACCGAAGAACCGCTGGATTTTTCGCGCTATTACACCGATGAACCGGAGGGACCGATACCGGAGGAAAACCGGGAAACACTGGAAAAGATTGTGACGCTGTGCCGGGAAAACGGCATTTCCCTCTTTCTTTTCAAAGGCCCGAATATCGGCTGGACGGTTCATGACACGGAAAATGTGCAGGAACTGGCGGATCAGTACGATCTGCCCTTTCTGAACTATTTTGATCTGCTGGAAGAATTGAACGTGGATCCGGTCGGGGATTTCCGGGATTTTTCTCATTTTAACCGGTTTGGTTCGCAGAAGGCGTCCGTGTATATGGGGCAATATTTAAAGGAGCAGTATGATCTGCCGGACCGGCGTGCGCAGGAAGGGGAAAATTCATGGGACATTTCCCTGCAGGCGCGGGCGCGGGACCGGGCGCAGGAAGCGCTGCGCGGGGCGCAGGGACTGGACGCGTATCTGAATCTGATCCCGTATACGGGGCATACGGTTGTATTTTCTTTTCATGGCGATACCCGGCGGCTGCAGTTTTACAAGGAATATCTGAGCACGGTGCTGCGGGTTCCGGTGGAGGAAATGACGGGGAATTTCAGCATTGTGGAGATCAACGGGCTCTGCGACGAGGGCGTTATCGACGGTAGCGATAAGACGGTGCGCAAAAAAACGGGCAGGGGACTGTTGGGGCGCGGAGAGCTGGAAGTGTCTGCAGACGGCTTTTGGTGGAACGGTGAAAACGGTGTATTGGCCGAAGACGGCATTACGATCTGGGTGTATGACGACGAGTGGGAACAGCTTGTGGATCATGTGGGATTTGCCGCGGATGCGGTGGATACGGCAGTCAGGCCGGCAGAGGATTAGCATATGGAAAGTGGCATACGGGTTTTACATGTACTGGGGCGGCTGGACCGGGGCGGGGCGGAAACGATGGTGATGAATCTGTACCGTCATATGGACCGGCGGCGCATTCAGTTTGATTTTGTCATTCATACGGAGGATGTCTGTGATTATACGCGGGAAGTGCAGGAACTGGGCGGCAGGATTTATTCCATGGCGCCTTTCGGTGTTTCCACGGCCGGACATTACCGCCGGGACTGGCGTAACTTTTTTTGCGCACACCCGGAATACCGTATGATTCATGGTCATATGCGCAGCACGGCTTCTCTGTATCTGGCGGAAGCGAAGCGGGCGGGGCTGGTGACGATTGTCCACAGTCATAACACGTCTTCGGGACACGGTGTCACTGCCCTTGTGAAAAATGTCCTGCAATATCCGCTGCGCTGGCAGGCGGATTATCTCTTTGCCTGTTCGAAAGGAGCCGGTATCTGGTTGTATGGACGGCGGGCCTGCGATTCGGCGCGGTTCCGTCTGTTATACAATGGCATTACGGCCGTTGATTTTCGGTTTGACCCGGCGATGCGGCAGGCAAAGCGCCGGGAGCTTCTGGGGGACACGGCGCAGGACTGTCCGGTATTTCTGCATATCGGCCGGCTGGAGCCGCAGAAAAATCATACCTTTCTGCTACGGATTATGCAGGAGCTGGCAGTGCGCCGGCCGGCTGCGCGGCTCTGGCTCTGCGGCTGCGGGCCGCTCGATGCGGCGCTGAAACGGCAGGCGCAGGAGAGCGGACTGGCCGGGCGGGTATGCTTTCTGGGGGTGCGCACGGATATTCCGGGATTGATGCAGGCGGCGGATATGGTTTTGTTTCCGTCACTGTTTGAGGGGCTTCCGGTGACGCTTGTGGAGGCGCAGGCAGCCGGGCTGCCGGTCTTGATGTCGGATACCGTGACGCCGGAGGCGGCATTGACGGATCTGGTACGGACACTGCCGTTATCCGAGCCGCCGGCGCGGTGGGCGGAAACCGCGCTGCAGATGCTGTCGGACGGGGACGGCGCCTGCGCTGCGGAAACGGGGAAGACGGCCGGGACAGAGCGGGCGGCATATGCAGCTCTGGTAGCCCGCGGCGGCTATGATGCGGCGGAAAATGCTGCGCGCCTTGCCCGCTTTTACGAGGACGCGCTGCGGCAGGCAGACGGGAAAGACGACAGAAAAAACAGCGGAAAAAGCAGGAGCGGCGGGACATGAAAAAGAAAAAACAGGGAGTGCTCATCGCATCGGCGCTGGCGTTGCTGTTGATTGGTTTGGGGACCGGGCTGCTGCGCGGCAGAAAGGCAGTATCGCCGGAGGAGATTGTGTTTTCGGTAGAGGCGCAGGGCGCAGCGGCGCAGATCAGCCTGTGGCACAATTATTATGACAACAAAGAATATCTGTTTCTGCCGGCATTTTGCGACGAAACGACGACTGCGCGGATTGAAGACGCCGGCTGGCGGGAGAAGAGCTGGGACGGACAGACGCTGCGGTGGCGGGATACGATCGGAAGCGGCGAACATCCGCTGACGGACGGCGAGCACCGTCTGCAGGCGGGCGGCGCGGAATATACGGTGGTGGTGATGCGTTCCGCCAATGTGCCGGCGCTGTTTCTGACAACCGCGTCCGGAAGTCTGGGCTATATCGAAGCGGTAAAGGGCAATAATGAGGCCGGGCTGTACCGGATGGTCAATGCAGACGGATCGCTGCGCGGAGACGGTCAGGTTGCAAAGATGAAGGCGCGGGGGAATTCGACGTTTCTGGAAGACAAAAAACCGTATCAGATCACGTTGACAGAGCGCGCTGACCTGCTGGAAACCGGGCTGCTGAATAAATATATCCTGCTGGCAAACCGGCAGGACCAGTCGATGCTCCGCGACCGGATTGTATATGATATGGCGGGGGATATGGGACTTGCCTATTCCCCGGTCAGTATCTTTGTCGACCTGTATATCAATAATGCCTACAGAGGGACTTACCAGTTGTCGGAGAAAGTGGATACGCTGGAATCCGGCGGCGGCCGGGTTGCCATTCACATGGAACGGGGAAAGGCAGAGACGGATTTTCTGGTATCGCTGGAATACAATGACGAGGAACGGCTGGAGGAAGCGCCATACCGGTTTGTCACGGAAACCGGCCAGAATGTGCTGATTGACCGTCCCGGGGAACCGGATGAGGAACAGGAGGTTTATATTGCCGGTGCTTTTCGGGACGCAGAGCGCGCCATACGGGCGGGAAGCATTGCGGACGCCGGTATCGACATTACGAGTTTTGCCCGCAAGTATCTGGTGGAAGAGATCAGCAAAAATCTGGACGCCATGTATACGAGCCAGTATTTTTATGAGTGTGACGGGACATTGTATGCGGGACCGGTGTGGGATTATGACAAATCGCTCGGAAATCCCGTTATCGAGCATAACCGGCCGGTGAACTTTCAGGAGCCGCGGGGGATTTTCGCGGCGACAAAACAGAAAAATGCTTCCTGGTGGTATGATCTGTATCAGATTCCTGCGTTTCGGGCGTGTGTGGAACGGGAGTATGAACAGGCGGCGGTTCCGGCCATACAGGCCATGCTGGACGGCGGTATCGACCGCTATCGTGAGGAAATATGGGCTTCGGCCGCCATGGATTATATCCGGTGGGATACATTTGAAGACTTTAAGCATGGAGAACCGCTGGAGTTTGCCGCATCCTATGAGGCGGAGATCGACATCATCCGGGATTTTCTGGAAGACAGAATGCTGTTTTGCAGTGATATTTGGCTGGAGGGCCGCCGGTATGACCGGATTCTCTGCGATCCGGGGCCGGGGACGATGTATGTGACGCAGATCGATGCCGTGGAAGGCAGAAAGCTTCGGGAACCCCGTGACCCGAAGCGGGAGGGATGGCGGTTCGATCACTGGATACGGAAGGACACGGGGGAAGTGTATGACTTTTCGCAGGTGTATGACGGTGTTCCGTTTACGCTGCAGGCGGTTTATGTAGAGGAATGACAGGATGGAACACAGGGAAACAGCCGTTTCGGCAAAGACAATCCGCAGCAATATGCTCTGGAATGTGACAGGCTCCATAGCTTTTATCGGTGCGCAGTGGATGATGACGGTGCTGGTCGTGCATCTGGCGGGATATACGGCGGCGGGGCATTTGTCTCTGGGACTTTCGCTGACCAATATTTTTACCAATATTTCTTATTTTTGTATCCGGAATTTTCAGGTGTCCGATGCGGCCGCAAAATACAGTGCGGACAATTATGTAACCCACAGAGCCGTCGCCACGGCGGCCGCCTTCGTGCTGTATGGCGTGTTTGTGCTGTGGAACGGCTATCCGCCGTATGTGACGGTATTTCTGTTGCTTTTTATGGTGTATCGTCTGCATGAGCCGATAGTGGATGTCTTTCACGGAATTGACCAGAAGGCGTGGCGGCTGGATGTGGCGGGCAAGTCGTTTCTGATGCGCAGCGTTTTGACGCTGACTGCTTTTGTTGCCGTGCTGTATGTCACGGGCAGCCTGATCGTGACAACGGCCGTAATGCTTGTGTGCGCCTATGGTGTCATTGCGGCATTTGACATACCGGGTGCATACCGGTGCAGCCCTTTTTGCATCCGCCTGGACAGGGAACCGCTGGTATCGCTTACGAGGGAATGTGCGCCGCTGTTTGTCTATGCGATATGTCTCAATGCGGTGGTTCCCATTCCGCGCTATTTTCTGGAAAGAATTGCCGGAAGTGAGGTGCTGGGATTTTACAGTTCGGTGGCGATTCCCGCCTCTGTGATTCAGCTTTTGGCTTCTTATATTTTTACGACGTTTACGGGGTTATTTGCCGGTTATCTGGCACGAAATGAGAAAGAACGGTTTCTGGCGCTATTTTGGAAACTGACGGGCGCGGTGATTTTGCTTGTTCTGCTGTCTCTCGGCGGCAGCGCGCTTCTCGGTGAATGGGCGCTGGTACTGCTGTTTACGGAATCGATCCGGGATTACGCATATCTGCTGCTGCCGACCATAGCCTGCTGCGGCCTGATTGCGCTGATCTGGTTTGTGGGGACGGTGCTCACGATTTTGCGGGACCGGAGAGGGCTTTTGATGGGAGCAGCCGCCGGCGTGGCGGCGGCCGCGGCCGTTTCCCGGCCCTGTATCCTGATATGGGGCGTTGACGGGGTCAATGCCGCGCTCTTTGTATCGAGTGTGATTACACTGGTAATATTCGGATGGCGATTCGGATATTGTATCAGAACGTGGAATAAAAACGGTCAATAAGTTTTATTCCGCGTTCTGCCCGTTTTCCGCTTCCCGCCGCAGCGCTTTATACATATCCGCAGTCCGCTGCAGTTGATATTCAAATTCACGCCGGTTGTTTTCACTCATATTGCTTAAAATCAGTCCGGCAAAAAACGACTGGATGGCAGCCAGCGTTACGAAGCCGCATACGACCAGAGTGGGAATCTGGAGTACCAGATGCGTTTCCAGAAACCGGATAAAGACCGGGATAAAGAAACCGATGGCAAGCAGCATCAGGCAGGCGGCGATCAGGGAAAAGAACGCCAGCGGTTTGTATGTTTTAAACAGGCGCAGAATCATTTTCAGCACCCGGCAGCCGTCGGAGTACGTGTTGAGCTTGGAAACGCTTCCCTGCGGCCTGTCCCGGTAATCCACGATGACGTTTTCGATCTGCATATGGTTATAGACGGCGTGGATGGTCATTTCCGTCTCGATCTCAAACCCCTGTGAGAGAACCGGAAAGGTTTTGACGAAAGCGTAACTGAAAGCACGATAACCTGTCATAATATCTTTGATGTCGGTATGAAACAGACGATTGATGCTTCCCCGGACAAGGCTGTTGCCGAAGTTGTGGAAAGGCCGCTTGTTTTCGGAAAAGTAGGTGGAGGAAAGCCGGTCGCCGACCACCATATCCGCGTGGCGGTGCAGTACCATATCTGCCATCCGGGCGGCGGATTCGAGCGGGTAGGTGTCGTCACCGTCAATCAGAATATAACATTCGGCATCAATCTCACGAAACATGCGGCGGATGACATTTCCCTTTCCCTGCAGGTATTCCTTTCTCACAACTGCGCCCGCTTTGGCGGCGATCGCAGCCGTATCGTCGGTGGAATTGTTATCATATACATAGATAACGGCATCCGGCAGAGCGGCTTTGGCGTCCCGTATCACCTTTTCTATGGTGGGCGCTTCGTTATAGCAGGGAATCAGCACTGCGGTTTTGTCTAACATCTTTGTTTTCCTTTCTGATAACAGGTTTTATGGTGATAAAACGGGATAAAATACCGAACGTAAGCAGTCCCGCGCAGGTCAGGATGGACACCCATGCGGAAATGGTATAGGAAACCGGGCTGCGGTAATCCAGTGTTATCGTATGCGGTTTTCCGTCTCCTGTCAGCATAACGCGGATTCGGTTGTTATCGCCTTCTTCCAGCGCAACGGCATTGCCGTCCTCGTCTTTTGCCTCATATCCCTTATAATAGATAACCGGCACTTCGATATACTGCTCAGGAGAGAGACAGGTGTATTCGAGGGTTGTCGTCACCCCTTTTCGCTCTGCATTTTTGAGGCTGATCTGGTTAATATCCGAAAGTATGGGTTTGGTCTCCAGCGCTTTGTCCGTCGTATGCCGCGGCCGCCATTCGAACGGGTAGACGACGGTATTGGCGCCTTTGGGAATGCCGATCAGTTTGCTCTCATGGCCGAGCGTATAGTCCCGCTCGGTCGAATAGGCGAAGTCTTCTTCGCGGAATCGTGCCGCGGAGAGCATGGATACGGCGGCAAGGGCAATCAGCAGCATGCGGCTGTAGCGTTTCAGCATCTTAGAGCGGAAACAGCAGATGCTGCCGGTGACGGCGAACAGCAGACTGGCAGGCCCGAGCAGCCGCCATGCAAACTGTATCTTGTTCAGGACCACATCGAGCAATGGGATGGACATCATCTTCCAGCCGGGGAAAAAGTTCAGCATCATAAATGTGCATGCCGCACCGAGCACGAACAGATACCGCAGATAGGCTTCCTGCTCGCCGTGACTTTCGATCAGGACATAGGCCAGTGCAATCCCGGCGCATATCGCCAGCGGAAGGCCGAATGTCAGCGTGTAGTAACCGCCGGTTGTCTGCAGGCCCAAAAGCCCGGAGAGATTCATGGTATACTCCTGATAGGTGCCCAGTTCGAGGGCATCCATCCAGAGGTCGCCGTTTTGATAAAAATCCAGGAAGGGGACGAGAAAACCGATGTTCAGCAGCACACTTGCGAGTACGGCTTTTCCCATCTCGATGATTCGTTTTTCCAGCAGAAGCTGCCGCAGGCAGACAAGGCTCAGTACGGCACAGACCGCGCCGCCCAGTGTGACACTCAGGATATGTGTCTGCAGCAGGCCGGTCATGCCGAGCACGAGATACCACCATTTCCGGCGATTGCCGATCAGAATATGATACAGCCCTGCCAGCACGGGCGGGAAAAACGTCATTGCCAGGAATTCGCCGACGGCGCCCCGGGCATAGATATTGGTAAAGCGATACGGGCAGCAGGTGTAGAGCAGGGAGGCGAGCAGCGCCGCCCGCCGGTTGCCGCCGATTGTTTTCACGCAGTGGTATGTCAGGTATGCGGTCAGAATGTTGCAGATAAAGACCAGAAACTTAAAACTGTCCGCCATCGAAACCCCTTTCATACGCAGAAAGGCGGGAATATATAAAAACAAATTCGGGTACATGCAGTTCAGGTAGCCGTTTCCGGAGAGCGCTTCGGGATAGATTACGACCGGAAACTGTCCGGAGAGCAGCCCGTCCTTAATACCTTCGATGCGGATCAGGTGATAACACAGATCGACCGCCCAGGAAAGCCCCGTTTTCAGGTAAGGAAGCGAAGAAAAAATGCCGATGCCGACCACTGTCAGAATGACATAATCATCCCGGATATGGCTGCCGTTTTTGGCCCGGTAGAAGCGCCAGAACCAGACGGCGGCCGTGGTCAGGACAAACAGTATAATCAGAAAGGACGTATCGGTATAAAACCGGTCTTTCGGAATCAGGGTAACACTCTGGACCAGAAGGTTGCTTTCACCGGAATAATTGACCGTAAACTGAAAGTTCGGGCAGGAGCGTTTCAGCTTAAAAGAAAATTCCTGATAGGTCAGATCGGGATCCAGTTTCCCGGATTTGAGTTTTTTTCCGTTGTCATAGATGACCAGTTCATCGTCTTCGCCGTCGGTGCGGTACGCGACGCCGAGCGTATATCTGCCCGCGTCGAGCAGATAATTGGAGCTGGTCAGCATGGCGCCGGAATACTGGCTGTCCGGTGTCAGGCCGATGGCTGTGCCGTCTTCATATCCCGCATGCCGTGTCATATCGTGGGCATTGATCGTAATGGGAGTGCGGCTTTCGTCGTTCATCTGCAGAAAAAAGATACCTGCCAGAAGGAAAAACAGCCAGGGTATCAGGTTTTTCACAAAATTCCGTATTGTATCATTCATGTTATGCTTCCTCATCCGGTATTTCAAATTTACGACACATGACGTTCAGGAGGATGCCCAGAAGCGCAAAGGCGGCGTACCAGGGAAGACAATGCTCTCCGTCAATCTTGTCGGTATAGGTGTAGACGGCCGCGGGTGTCCGGGTTTCGTCCATCGCGCCGTTATAATAAAATTTCCCCGCTTCCTGCGGCCCGATCACCGGACTGCCGGAATACAGCGCCAGCGGTGTGTCTTCATACTCGGAAGCTTTCAAATGCCAGGTATACGTTTCCCCCGGTTCCAGCAGCACATCGACGGGAAAGCGGCACCAGCGGTAATTCATAATATCCCCGGACTCCAGCGTGACGTCACTTACGGTTTTGCCTGCCGAATCGCAGAGTTCCAGTGAAACTTCCCCTTCCGGTGCGTCGCCGCTGATTAAAAACTGAAAAGAGATCGTGTCAAGGCGGCTGTGCTGCGGCGTGAATTCTCCGGTGACAATCGAACCGTCCGACAGATTCAGGTTGGGGAAAATGCCCTGTTCCAGAGACGTGCTCTTATAGGTCGTGTGTCCGAACAGACCAAGCGGCCATACGGCAAGACACAGCAAAGCGGTCAGAACCGCCACAATATAGGGATAACAGAAAACCAGTTTTTTGCGTATTGCGCCTGTCATGTATCGAATCGATCCTTTCCAATACTTTCCTCCTATTATCATATATTTTAGGAAGGGTGTCAATGTGTAAGAATAATGGGACGGACGGCGAAGGGACGCCGGAGGCAGCAGTAAGAGAATCATCGACAGGCCCGGGTAACGCTGACCTGAACTGATTTTTAACGGATACTAAGCCGTTCCGGAAGGCTGTCACGGCCAAGTATCCGTAAAAAATGGATTTCATCCCAGCTAAAACCACCCTCCAAAGCCTTCCGATGATTCTCTTACTGCTGCCTCCGGCTGTGCTCTGGCCGGCCGTTTATTATTCTGCGGTCAGTATAACGCATTACCAAATAATGGGAGGCGGGCATAATCTTCCAATATATATAATTGGCATGTATCGTATGGCCTTCCGAACGCTTTTTATCGTCTCATCCGGCGACTTTTCGTTGCAGCATTCGATTCTTGCGCAATACGAAGAAGTAATAAAGTTGAATAAAAAAGGGTAGTATGATAAAATATGGTAATTCAATGATGGCGGAGAGAGAACGGTGGCGGAAAAAAGACGGTGGCATGAGATAGACAGATTACGGGGAATGGCGATTTTGATGGTACTGCTGTATCATTCCATTATCGTCTATCCGGTGGATCTGCATACAATCCGGTGGTGCAGTCTGCTGCATACTTTTTTGTGGACGGTGCAGATGCCGCTCTTTTTTCTTGTGTCCGGTTTCTGCTACAGTCTGCAGGGCGGATACCGGGTCTATGCGCTGAAAAAGTGCAGACGGATTCTCGTTCCGCATATTGTGTTTTCGCTGTTGGATATTCTGCCGCGCCTGATTCCCAATCCGCTTGTACATGAGCAGATGGATGTGCGGGAAGCATTGGTGGATTTCCTGCTCTATGGCGGAAGCGACTGGTTTCTGTGGACGCTGTTTGTAATCGTTATGGTTTTTCCCGCTCTGGAAAAGCTGCTGCGTGGAGGCAGGGCCGGGCGGTTTGCGGGCTGGCTGATACCTGCCGTCTTGTTTCTGGCAGGTCCCCGTTTGCCGGATCTGTTCCTTATGAATATGGCAGGACAGTATCTGTGGTATTTCTTTCTCGGATATATCCTGCGCGGGCTGGCGGAGACGAAGAAAATGCCGCTGCCGGGCCGGGGAGTTATCGCCTGGACGTCGCCGGTCTTTATGCTGTTCTTTTTTGCGGTTTTTTCCGCCGCGGCGGAAAAGGCATGGCTGCCGGCGCGTCTTCCGGAATTATTATGCGTCCTGTGCAGTTTTATATTCTTTTCGCGGCTGGCTTCCTGCTGCCGCGGGTGGATTGACCGTTTTCTGACGGCGTGCGGGAAATGGTCGCTGCAGATGTATCTGCTGGATGCCTATGCGCTTGTGTTTACCCGTACGCTGTTGGTAACGGTTCTGGGGCTTCGTGCACCGGTGTGGGTGATTCCCGGCAATTTTATACCGGATACGGCAATGGTACTGTCTGTGTCACGGTATATTCTGGCAAAAGTGAAATTGCTGCGGATGCTGAGCGGGATTCCCGAAACGGGGGCAAGGTGACGATGCTGTTTAATTCCTATATTTTTATGCTGCTGTTCCTGCCGCTTGCACTGGCGGGCTATTATATCTACAACGGAAAAGAAAAATATGAATGGGGCAAACTCTGGCTGACGGCGATGTCGCTCTGGTTTTACGCCTGGTTTAATCCGGCGTATCTGCCGGTTATCGTGGGCAGCATTCTGGGAAATTATGCGCTGTACCGGGTGATTTTGGGGCACCGGGGACGGGCCGGGTACGGAAAAAAGGATCTGTATCTGACGGCGGCCGGAGCCGCGGCCAATCTGGGCGTATTGTTTTATTATAAATATTTTGATTTTTTTCTGGAAAACTGTAATCTCATATGGCATACTGATTTTGCACTGCAGCATGTACTCCTGCCGCTCGGCATCAGTTTTTTTACCTTTCAGCAGGTCGGTTTTCTGATCGATACATATCGGGGCGGAACGGAGAACTACTCTTTTATCGACTATGCGCTGTTTGTTACCTTTTTTCCGCAGCTTATCGCGGGACCGATCGTAACGCATGATGAGATGATCGGGCAATTCCGAGATACGGGGCGGAAACGGTGGGATGCCGAGACTGTTTCCAAAGGGCTCTGGACGTTTGCCTGCGGTCTGGCAAAAAAAGTGTTGATTGCGGATGTTTTCGGCAGGGCCGTTGCCTGGGGATATGATAATATGGAGGCGCTCAACGGCCTGACCGCGCTCTGGGTGATCGTATCGTATGCCGTGCAGTTATATTTTGATTTCAGCGGCTACTGTGATATGGCAAGGGGAATCGGGCTGATGTTCCGGATTACGATCCCGGTCAATTTCTTTTCGCCGTATCGGGCCGTAAATCTGGTGGAATTCTGGAAACGGTGGCATATTACGCTGACCCGTTTCTTTACGAAATATGTCTATATCCCCCTTGGCGGCAGCCGGAAAGGACAGGCCCGAACATACCTGCATATTATGGCGGTATATCTGGTCAGCGGCATCTGGCACGGGGCAGGCTGGACATTTCTGCTCTGGGGCGCTCTGCACGGTTTGTTTTACGTCCTGACAAAGATGTTTTTACCGGTTCTGGAAAAGATTCCCCGGGTTGTCTCATGGGCGGCGAATCTGATACTGGTGCAGATTTTATGGGTGTTTTTCCGCTCCGAAACGATCGGGGAGGCGGTGCTTTTGCTGAAAAGGGCGGCTGCGGGCGGCTATGCGTTGGCGGGTGTTCCGGCGGCCTTTGCGGAACAGTTTCATACGCCGGAATTTTTTTATCTGTTCAAGGTACTGCGCCTGAACAGCCTTCCGTACGGCAGTTATTTTCTGATGCTCGGTTATATGGGAGCCGCCTGGTTTCTGCTTCTCGCATGCCGCAATGTCAGTGAAAAACTGGCCGATTTCCGGCCCACGCCGGTCCGTGCGGTGTGGACGGCAGGACTGTTGTTATGGTCGCTTGTCTCGTTTTCGGAGGTCAGTACTTTTTTGTATTTTAATTTTTAACGAATGATTCGGGAGAAAGAACAGAGGATAAACGCGTATGACATATGCGAAATGGCTTCGTCTCACTTGTATTTTGACCGTATTGGGCCTGATCGGCACGGCGGCGGCCGTGATTGTTGTGGATCCGTTTTTTCATTATCATAAACCGCTGACTGGGTTTCCCTATCAGATCGACAATCAACTCAGCCAGAATCCGGGCATGGCGGAGCATATGGAGTACGACAGCGTTCTGCTCGGTTCTTCCATGACGGTCAATTTCGAGACGGACTGGTTCCGGGAGGAAATGGGACTGAACACGTTAAAGCTTTCTTATAACGGCGCGTATCCCAGAGACGTGAGCAATATTATGGAGAAAGTGGATGCCGGGGGCGGCGAGCTGAAACGGGTTTTCTGGGGGATTGATCTGGCGTCTTACACCGGCGGCACGCAGGAAACGAAATATCCGCTGCCGGCATATCTGTATAATGATTGTCTGGCCGATGATGTCAATTACTGGTATAATAAACATGTTTTGCTGGACTATATTCTGAAACCGATGATTGAGCAGGAGCCGACAGACTTAAGCAGCGTATATGCCTCGGAAGAACTTTTGCAGGGATGCTATGACCGGGAATATGTGCTGGCGCATTATACGGTGCCGGAAAAAAACGATGCCTGGTTTCCCGAGGATATGTTTATCGCCGGGCTGGAGGCCAATCTGGAAGCCAATATCCTGCCGTTGATCGAATCGCATCCCGATACGCAGTTTACCGTTTTTTTCCCGCCTTACAGTATTCTCTACTGGTATGAATATGTGCAGAACAACCAAATGGATGCGGTGATGTATGAATACCGCTATTTTATGGAAAAACTGTTGGCATATGAGAATGTGGAGCTGTTTTTCTTTCCGGGAAAAGAAGAGATTGTCTGCGATCTGGATCTGTATGCGGATGCAGGGCATTACAGGCAGAGCATCAACCGTTATATGACAGCGTGTTTTATCGACGGGACGCACAGGATTACTGCGGATACTTATGAAGAAGAATTACAGCGGATGAAAAGCATGATAGATACGTATGACTATGATGCGCTTTGGATGGAAAGTGAGTGAAGTACGATGTGGTTACATTTGGGACTGCTGGCAGTGTGCACCTGGGCTTTGCCGTTTTGCATGGGCCTTTTGCCGGTTCGTTTTATGAAAGAGGAACATAAATCGTTTGGCATGGTATGGGTGACGGGCTGGATGATGATGTTTGCGGTGTTTCAGATATTATCGGTTCCCTTTATCGTCTGTGAATCTTCGTTTACCCTGGTCGTTCAGTGTTATACGATTGTAATTGGCGTATTGTCGGTCGTGTTTCTCTTTTTCGGGCGCAGTTGTGTCACCGACTGCCTGCGCAGGATCCGCGAGAAACGCCCGGACCGGGGGCAGATTCCGATTATGGCCGTTGTGCTTGCACTGATTGCCATGCAGCTCTGGTTTGCCTTTCATATGCAGTATCTGGACGGAGACGATTCGTTTTTTGTGGCGACCGCGCTGACAAGTCAGCATACCGATACGATGTACCGCTTTACGCCGTATTACGGGGCGAACGGGGAACTGGATATCCGGCATGCGCTTTCCACGGAACCCGTTTTTCTGGGCTGGCTCTCGGAAGTGACCGGTATCCATGTGACGATAATCTGCCACAGTTATGTCAGCGTTTTGTTTCTGTTTCTGATGTATGTGATCTATGCGCAGGCGGGCACGCAGTTGTTTCCGCTGCAGAGAAAGAATAAATGGCTCTTTTTGCTGTTTGTCAATATCTGGTATCTGTTTGGCAATGTATCGATTTACGCGGCGGAGAGCTTTGCCTATACAAGGACATGGCAGGGCAAGGCGATGTTCCCCAATCTGATGATTCCGGCATTGTTTCTCTGGCTCTTGTTTATGGCAAAGGACGAGATGGACGTGGGGGAGTGGGCGATGCTGTTTGTCATTGTCCTGTGTACCGTCTTTACGACGAGCACGGGAATTTTCAGCGTGCCTGTTCTGCTGTCACTGGCCGCCGTGCTGATTGCGGTATCCCGCAGAAAGGCGTTTGTCCTTCTGCAGACCGGAGCCTGTCTCCTGCCGAGCGTTTTCTTCGGGCTGTTGTATCTGTTTTTAAGTTAGCGGGATTTGCCCGGAAAGGAATGGGAATCGGTAATGGATAATATGCTGCATACAACGCTTACCATATACAAAAACTACGGCGGCGGCAGTATGATGACGATGATCGTGGCGGCGGCCGTGCTGTACCTGTGGATTGCGGAGGAGAGAAAAGAGATCAGGCTGTTGTTCGTGCATCTGGCAACCGGCGTGGTGGCGCTGTTTTTCTTCCCGCTTTTCGCATATATCGCCACACACTTTTTTCTGGACGAGCAGGTTTATTACCGGGTGCTGTGGCTTGTTCCGATGGGGATGATCGTGGCATACGCGCTGGCAAAAGTAATCAGCCAGATCGGGACACGGCGTCAGCGGATTGTAATGATTCTCGTTTTCAGCCTGTTTTTGATTAAAAGCGGAAGTCTTGTCTACCGGAATGAGTTGGTGACAAAGGCGGAAAATCTGTACCATCTGCCGGCTTCGGTGATTTCCGTGGCAGATGCACTGCATGTGGAGGGCCGGGATGTCAAGGCGGTGGTACCGGGGGAAATGCTGCAGTTTATCCGGCAGTATGACGCCAGCATCCATCTCGCTTACGGACGGGAGGCATTGGTGGAAGGATGGAGCAATAATCCGCTGTACGATGCGATGGAGGCCAATCCGGTCCGCTCTTATCTGATTACGGATTATTCCAAACAGCAGGGGGTGGAGTATATCGTGCTCCGGGCGGGGACACCCGTCGTCGGCACCAACCCCATCGACAAATACGAGTTCAGTTATCTGACGACAATCGATAACTATGATATTTATATCTATGACCGGGCGGAATTCGCCGCGGAAAAAAAGAAAGAATATGAATCTCTTATTGACCCGGAGCGGGAAGACTATTATATTCCGACGGAGTAGGGAAAAGACAGGAGGAAAAAGAAGCTATGCAGGCATTTGACAGTTCGAAAACGTATCTGATAACGGGGGGAGCCGGTTTTATCGGCTTCCATCTGTCCCGCAGGCTCTTGGAACAGGGGGCGGCGGTAATCGGCTTTGACAACCTGAACGATTATTATGATGTGTCGCTGAAAGAAGACAGGCTGAGGATACTGCGGGAATTTCCGAACTATACATTTGTAAAAGGCGATCTGGCGGATAAGGCGGCGGTGTATGCCGTATTTGAGACGCACAGGCCGCAGATCACGGTCAATCTGGGGGCGCAGGCGGGCGTTCGCTATAGCATCGACAATCCCGATGCCTATGTATCCTCCAACCTGGTCGGATTTTATCATATTCTGGAGGCATGCCGACGGTTCGGCACGGAGCACCTTGTATTCGCTTCCTCCAGTTCGGTCTACGGCGGCAATGATAAGGTTCCGTTTTCGACGGCGGATCAGGTGGACGAGCCGGTCAGCCTGTATGCGGCGACAAAGAAATCCAATGAACTGATGGCGCATGCCTACAGTAAACTGTACGGCTTTCCGGTGACGGGGCTTCGCTTTTTCACTGTCTACGGGCCGATGGGAAGGCCGGATATGGCATATTTTAAATTTGCGAAAAAGATAATGAACGGAGAGCCCATTCAGATCTACAATAACGGCGATATGATGCGGGACTTCACGTATATCGATGATATTGTGGAAGGGGTATGCCACATTCTGTGCAATCCGCCCGCGGTCAACGAAAAGGGCGCGGCCTACAAAATTTATAATATCGGCAACCATGAGCCGGTGAAACTGATGGATTTTATCACGACACTGGAACGGTGTCTGGGCCGGGAAGCGGTAAAAGAATATTATCCCATGCAGCCGGGCGATGTCTATCAGACATACGCGGATGTCTCGGAGCTGACGGAACATTTCGGATTCCGTCCGGATACATCGATTGAAGTGGGGCTGACGGCGTTTGTAAATTGGTTTCGGGAGTACTATCGGTAAAAATGCAGAGAGAACAGAGGAAAAAAACAGGCCGGCAGGGGATGATGCTGCTGTCCGCCCTGCTGCTTTTCGCGGGGCTGGTATTCTGGGGAGACCGGGTGGCGGGAAGCGGAAGCGTGCCCGGGATACGGCTTTGGCGGGAAGAAGCGGGCGTGATTTATGTATCGGCGCCGCTGGCGCGCTATGGCACCCAGACGGTCAGCCTGTGGAAAAAGGAAAAAGAAGACGCTTATGTGCTGTTCCTGCCTTCGTTCTGGGAGACGGATGCCAGAGTCAGGATGTGGACCAAGGAAGGCGATACACTGGAACTGGACGGGGCGGCGGTGCCGTTCGGCGGAACGCGTGAGCTGACGGCGGGCATGCATACACTGACGGTCAACGGCCGGTCTTATGTGCTGGAAGTGATGGCATCGGCCAATATTCCGGCGCTGTTTGTGGAGATGGACAATAAAAAAATGACGGCTCTGCAGGAACAGCCCTACACCGAGCAATATGGGGGAAAGGCGGTTCTGGTATCGCCGGACGGCCGTGTGGAGACGGAGGCGAAGATTGCAGGCCTGCGCGTACGGGGGAATACCTCGGCGGACTGGCCGAAAAAGCCTTTTCAGATGACGATGCAGCAGGCGACGGATTTTCTCGGCATGGGAAGTGCCGTCAAGTGGAATCTGCTCAGCAACTGGTCGGACAGGACGCTGCTGCGCAATAAGATAACATATGATATGGGTGCGGACGCGGGCATGGCCTGGGCGCCGGAGAGCGCTTTTGTGGATCTGTATCTGAACGGCGCGTATCAGGGCTGTTATCAGATCAGCGAGAAAGTGGAGATCGGGCCGGAGCGTGTGCAGATCCGCAATCTCGAGGATTTTACGCTGTATAAGCCGACGGAGGAGGAGCGCGATGCGGACAGCATGGCGGAGATTACCAAAGCGGATCCGGCCGCCGGCGGCGTGGCGGAGCTGGAAAACGGTATACAGTATCGGGGCTATGCGACGCAGATCGGCACGGACGATATAACCGGCGGGTATCTGCTGGAGATTGAACGGCCGTCGCGCATTTTTGCCAGCGCGAGCTTTTTTATTACCCAAAACGGACAGCCGATTACCGTGAAGCGGCCTAAATATGCCGATCACGCGGAGGTGGCCTATATCGCGGGCGTCTGGCAGACGTTTGAGGATGCGCTGTATGCGCCGGACGGCGTCAATCCGGGGACGGGGCTGCATTATACAGCCTATATTGACCGTGAAAGCTTTGTCAGAAAGTATCTGGTTGAGGAGATCGTGCGCAATTATGACGCTTCTTCGACAAGCCAGTATTTTTATAAAGATGCCGATACGGTGGACGGGCTGCTGTATGCCGGGCCTGTCTGGGATTATGATATGAGCCTTGGGAACCCGATTATGAATCCCCGCACGAATCAGCATTATATCAGCAGTGTCAGTCCGTACGGGCTGTTTGCGGCGCTGCCGATGGATGAATTTTCCATCTGGTACCGCATGTACGAGCAGGAAGATTTCCGAAAACTTGCGGCGGAGACGTATGCGCGGGATTTTCTGCCGCTTTTGAAAGAGCTGGAGAAGGGCCGGGTTGACGCGCTGGCGGATGAACTACAGGCCAGCGCGCTGATGGACGGGATCCGCTGGGACCGCAATCGCGGAGCGGACAGTGCGGCGCGGGAAGCGGAATATCGGGGCCATGTCGAACAGTTGAAAACGTTTATCGCGGCAAGGGAGCACTATCTGACCGGCCTGTGGAAAGAAGGCCGGGAGTCCAGAAAGGTGTATCTGGACGGCGGAAACGCGGACATGTATATCTCTTATGTGGAAGGACTGGTGGGCGATGTGCTGGAAGTACCGCTGGCGCCGGAGATGGAAGGATATACGTTTGTGGAATGGCTCAACGGTTATACGAAAGAGCCGTATGATTTTACGAAACCGTATGACGGCAGCGATCTGTATTTTACGGCGCGCTACCGCAGCAATACGGACGGCAGTATTCTGACGGTCGGAGAATAAAGCCGGATTGGAGGAACGATGATTCTGTTATTGTGTATTGTAAGCCTGTTGCTTTGGGCTTATGTGATCGGGAAGGCGGAACCGGGCGTTGGCCTGGTGCGCCTGAGTGTCTTTGCGCTCTGTGGCTTTTTCTGCCTGTATACGGTTGTCGGCGCCGGTTTTTTCTGGGCGGACTGTTTTCGGTTCGGGGCCTGTCTGGCAGTCTGCATTGCTCTGGAAGCGGCGGCGGCTGTCTGGCTGACCGTCAGGGATCTGCGCCGCGGCGGGACCGCGCCGGACGGCGAGGACGGGGCGGCACAGTCCGTCTGGCATATTGTGATGCCGCGTGTGACCTGGGACGGCGGACGATACTGGATTCCGATTGCGGTCGCTCTGCTGGCGCTGCCGTTCACATGGAATAAATTTGAGCTGTACAGTATGGGACAGGATCAGGGAACCTACCAGGTCAAGGCGCTGGCGCTGATGGCGTATGACACCCATAACTATATGGAGATGAAAGAATTTACGAAGCTGGAGACAGCAAAGGAGCGGCAGAAATATCTGGATTTTATTTACGGTCAGAACAACCTGTATCTGCCCCGCGTGGAAGCGGAAACGGATACGGATGCCTCCCACTTTGAGACGATAACGGGTACGATTCATGGCCTGCCGACATATTCCTCACTGCTGGCGTTGTGGGGACTGCTGTTTGGCTACGCCAATATGATCGGCGTGCAGACGGTGCTGTATCTGTGTCTGCTGTTTCTTGTCTTTTTTACGGCGGAGAATATGGAATTGTCCCGTCCCATGACCGGCGTGGTGACGGCGCTGACGGCATTTAGCCCCATCGCCCTGTGGTGCTCCAAATCGTCTCTCACGGAAATCGGGCTGTCCGTTCTCTTTGCGCTCTTTTTGTATGGAATAACCGGGGAACGCAGGCGGCGGTGGCTGGCCGGGGCGGCGCTTGTGGTCTTT
Organism: uncultured Lachnospiraceae bacterium; assembly: GCA_910585205.1. GTDB lineage: Bacteria > Bacillota > Clostridia > Lachnospirales > Lachnospiraceae > VSOB01. The sequence goes on along the minus strand of CAJUCC010000009.1, from coordinate 4,725 downwards.
GGTTTTTTTCACATCAGCATTTATGTCTTTATGCCGGTTTTCGTCAGTCTGCTCTTTTACGGTTATGTGCGGGAGGGCGGGAAAGGCTGGCTGGTATCGGCGGTGGCGACAATGGCGGGATTTCTGGTCAGCGCATTCTGGTCCTTTGACATAGCGCCGTATTATTCCTACGGCAATTACAGTGTGCTCTGGAAACTGACGCGCAATATATTGCACGAGGGCAATATTGTGCCGGTTATCATTGTGGTCTGTTCCCTGCTCTCGATACTGGCATGCTGGCTGATGAGCCGCAGGGGGAGCCGTCTGGCCGGGCTTGTCCGGGATAAGGCGGCGCGGAGCCGGTATTGTGAGGCGGCAGCGGCATGGGCGATACGCCTTGTGCTGGCCGGTTCGGCTGTGTTTTTTGTCTATAAGGGGATCGTGAAAGCGGAATATATCCGCTATTGTCAATATCTGCAGATCAGCACGTATCTTTATATGACCGGTCTGCTGCTCATTCCGTTTTTGTATGGCTTTCTTTTGTGGAAGCCGCAGACCGTGCTGCGTGACCGGAAGCTTTCCCTGCTTACGCTGCTGTTTTTTTACTGTGTGATCGCGTATTCGATGTTTATGCGGCTGGACGTGCTGTTTTATTATTACTATGCGAGGTATGTGACAATCTTTCTGCCGGTGGTCTTTTTACTGGCCGGAAAGCTGCTGGACGGCACGGGCAGAAAGAAAGCGGCCGGCCTGTGTGTCTGCTGCCTGGCGCTGGCGTCATTCCTGCCTTATGATCTGGGACTGCTGACGCAGAAAGACCATACCCGGTGCGAATGGGAGGTGCTGGGCGATGTCTGCGAGGATATTACGGCGGAGGATGCCTTTATCGTCGGGCCGGATGAACAACAGATTGTCTTTATTTTCCCGGTTAAGCTGCTGACCGGCTGTGATGTCTACTATGCGGATGAAGACTTGCGGGGGCAGATCGGCGGCCTTGCGGGGCGGTACCGCAATGTCTATTATCTGGATTACGACGGCGCGCTGGAGACAAAGATGGAAGCGGACGGCAGATGGCAGGACGGACTGCTCTCCGTTAAAAAGGTCTACACCAACTGGAATCACCTGAGCTATCTGGATTATTTCAATATTACGAATCCGTTGACGCCGATTCCGCTCAATTACGTGGAATACCGTCTGAAACTGTCTCTGTATGAGATTTGTCTGGAAGAATGATGGGAGGAACAGTATGAAACTGATTATTCAGATCCCCTGCCTGAATGAGGCGGAAACGTTAGAGATCGCGTTGAATGATCTGCCGAAACGGATCGACGGCATTGATGAAATCGAATATCTGATTATCAATGACGGCAGCAGGGATAATACGGTAGAAGTGGCAGAGAAGTGGGGCGTACACCATATTGTCAGCTTTCCCCGGAACAAAGGGCTGGCGCGCGGTTTTATGGCGGGACTGGACGAAGCGCTGCGGCAGGGGGCGGATATTATTGTCAACACCGACGCGGATAATCAGTACTGCGGCGCCGATATTGAAAAGCTGGTGCGGCCGATTCTGAACGGGGAAGCGGAGGTGGTGATCGGAGAGCGGCCGATTGACACCACAGAGCACTTTTCCCCGCTGAAGAAAAAACTGCAGCACCTTGGCAGCTTTGTCGTGCGCATTGCATCCAAAACGGATATTCCCGATGCGCCGAGCGGGTTCCGGGCGCTTAGCAGGGAAGCGGCTTTGCATATGAATGTTGTCAACGAATACAGTTATACGCTGGAAACGATTGTACAGGCCGGAAGGAACCGGATGGCGATCACGTCCGTGCCTGTGCGCACCAATCCGGAGCTGCGCTCATCCCGGCTGTTTCACAGTATGTTTTCTTATGTGAAGCGTTCCATGCTGACGATTCTGCGCGCTTTTATGATGTATAAACCGCTGCTGTGTTTCACGCTGGTGGGGGCGGTCCCTTTTCTGATCGGTCTGGGCATCGGCATCCGGTTTTTGTGTTTCTATTTTACGACGGGCGGCTCCGGTCATGTACAGTCTCTGATACTGGCGTGTACGCTGATGATTATGGGATTTATGACATTTATTATCGGTCTGCAGGCTGACGTGATTGCCGCCAACCGCAGGATACTGGAGGATGTACAGTATCATCTGCGGAGAATGGAATATGACGGCAGACGCGGCAATGACGACAGAAAAGAAGACGAAACGAGCGCATCATAGAGCAGTGCAGCGGAAACGGCGCTAGCCGATCAGGTCGGCGTATTTTTCGGCGATGATCGCATAGTCGAAGCGCTGTGCGGTCTGCAGTGCAGCGCGGGAGAGTGTTTCCGCGAGCCCGGGATCATCGAGCAGCCGGTTGATCTGTGCCGCGAGCTGTTCCCAGTCGCGCTCCCGGGCCAGCAGGCCGTTTTCACCGTCTGTGATAATATCGGTGATGCCGCCGGATGCGCTGGCGATAACGGGCAGGCCGGAGGCCATGGCTTCCAGAATGACAAGGCCGAATCCTTCCACATCGCCGTTTTCCGCGGTGACGGAGGGGGCGGCGAAGATGTCTGCGGAGGCGTAGACGGCCCGAAGCTGTGTATGCGACATGGGGCCGGCAAAGCGGACTTTATCTTCCAGATGCAGTTCCCGGACGAGGGAGCGGCAGTCGCTTTCCAGGGGGCCGCTGCCGACGATGACCAGAAGCGCGTCGCTGCGCTGCATTGCGCGGATCAGGTAGGGGACGCCTTTTTTTTCTGCCAGACGTCCGACAAACAGGACGACCTTTCGGCTGCCCTGTGAAAAGTAATCCGCAACCCGGCAGGCCGGGGTAAAGTAACGGGTGTTGCATCCCATCGGTATGATTTGGGCGGTATCGTATCCGTACTGCTTTTGAAGAATGGCGGACAGATGGGCCGATACGACGGTGACGGCCGATGCCTTTTGCAGACAGCGCTGTTTTAACAGACGAAAGACGGAGTGGTTCAGTTCTCCCACGTCGCCGCCATGCCCGGTCACGAGGCAGGGCGTTTTGCAGAAAGATGCCATAATCCCCTGCGGAATCAGCCAGTGGGCGTGGATATAATCGAACTGCTTTTCGTATTTCCGCAGATGGTACAGCAGAGAGAGCAGAAGAAAGGGGACGAGAAACAGCCGTATCTTTTTCTCTTTGATACGGGGGACGATGGCGCCGGGGTAACAGAGTGTTTCCCAGGCGTGTACGGGAAAGTAATGATAGCGGATTACGGAGACGTTTTCCAGTATTTCCCGGTCGGCGGCGCCGACAGCGGCGGGCACGAGCACCGTAACGTCATAATATCGGCTCAGACCGATGCAGTAGTCTAAAATAAAACGGGGTTCCGTATCGTCTTTCCAGCGGGGAAAGGTGGATGCGGCGACCAGAATTTTCTTTTTTTTCATGGTTGTCCTCCTTGCATAGTATTATTATAGTATGCGGCATAAAAAATGCAAACGATTTCGTCTGACGGAAGCAGAATGAGAGGTATCGTATGTATCTGGGAATTATTCTTCATTTACTGAGCAAAATTTCATTTGTGGCGGGCAGTTATGCCATGCATTTTTTCCTCGGGCAATATCTGCCGGAGGCGGCGTACGGCATCGTGGGAACGATTATCACCATTATGAATTTTGAATATATTTTTTTTACGGATGGCGTGCGGCAGGGTATGGCCAAGGCGATCTCGATGGAGCAATATGACGAGCGGGATCTGATTCGCACCGGTATTTTGTTTCAGACGGCGATTGTGCTGCTTTTTTTTGCCGGCACATATGCGGGAGCGCCGATCATTGCGGATGCGCTCGGGGATCGTACGCTGATTCCCTATATCAGAAATCTGGCCTTTATCCTTCCGTTTACAGGTCTGTATTCGCTGATGCTCGGCATCTTAAACGGGCACAAATCATTCCGGGCGGAGGCGGGGACGAGTATTGTGTATCCGATTTTGAAACTGAGCGTGATTCCTGCCGTCCTGTTTTTGTTCCGGGATGCGGTACTGGGAACACAGGCGGGATTTTTATTTGCGGCGATATTGATTTCTCTGCTCTCCGTGTGGCAGGTGATCCGCATCCGGCCGTTGTTTCGGAGACTGCCGCAGCGAATGGCGGGGACGGAATATGTGAAAACGGCGGCCAGTTATCTGCTGCTGTTCGGAGCGTCCACTTTTATGATGAATCTGGATACACTGATTCTGAAGCGTGTGTCGGGGGACAATGAGATCGTGGGATATTACACGGGGGTTGCCAATTTCGCAAAGATTCCCTATTATCTGCTGACGGCGTTTTATACGGTTGTACTGCCGATTATAACGGGATATTATATGCAGAATAAAATAGAGGACGCGCGGGAGAAGATCGGGGATGTGATGAAGCTGATTCTGGGTTTTATTCTGCCGGTTGTCACCATTGTATCGGCGTCTTCCGGCCATATTCTGGGGCTTTTTTATAAGCCCGGTTACAGACGCGGGGAGAATGCGCTGGCGATTCTCGTCTTCGGCATTGCATTTTTGAGTATGACGCTTGTTTTTTCGATGATTCTTTCTGCCGCAGACCGGAAAAAACTGATCGCGGGAATATCGGCGGGCATTCTGGCGGCGCAGGCGGTACTCTGCGTGATTTTGACAAAGTTGTATTCCCTGACGGGGACAGCGGCGGCCACGCTATTTGCCGCCGCCGCGGGGATGGTATTTTCGGCGGCGGCGGTAAGGCGTATATTCGGCGCGGTCTGGAACCGG
>CAJUCC010000008.1 GCA_910585205.1 uncultured Lachnospiraceae bacterium | reverse complement strand
CGTTGTAGCAGAATACCCCCCCCACATAATCATACTCCATGTCACAAAGGCTCTCCAGCTCAATTCCGTCTTTTAAAATCAGGCAATCTGGTTGGCAAATCAGCATATACTGATAGTCATCAAATTTTCTATAAAACCCGACGCTCATCATCATACGGTTATAATTAGGAAATTTATTTCTATCTTTCGAGCGCCATACCCTGGCATCCATTCTCAACACATTGCAATCATAATGCTCTTGATAATATTTTATATCCAAATCATTCGGGGCAACAATAAACAGATCAAAGCGCGATAGTTTAGCAATTGTTATAATTATTGATAGATTTTCATTTTCAGTAGGTATATCATTGTAAACCGGAATAACCACACAACACTTTTTATACATCTACTCCAGTCCTTCTTTCCTCATTCTAACCCCAAATACTCTATTTCCTCAAAACTCCGATGTCTGTTTTTTACAAAATTTCCTTCAAATTAATCATATACTTCCTATACTTTACAAGCGAATATAAATGAAGGTAAGCCAATGTCAATGCATTCGTCAGTCTGCTCCTCTTTCTTCTGTTTACCTCCTTATAATACGTCACTTTGTCACTCGATTTTTGATCCTTTCTCACTTGGAAAGACGCCAGATTACATTGTATGGTGTATAGTTTAGTCAATGCAGCAAACTTTTTCCACAAGTGGTAATCTCCCGCGGATTTATATTGGCTGTCCAGTCCGCCTGAGGCGGCCCAGAGTTTTCTTGTCCAAAAGCAGGCCGCCTGTGAAATAAAATACATTTGTCTTCCGTCATAAGCCCCGCTTTTAACCATTCTGCTGTTAAAAACAGCCGGCATATTGGGTAACTGATAGATAATTTCGTGCCCATCCACAGTAACTGCACTGGATGAAACGCCAATCAGCCATTGAATGTCTTTTTTTTCAAATGCTCTTGCTGCCACATGAAAAGCCCACGGAAAATAAAAATCATCAGAGTTCAGCCATGCCAATATATCACCGTCAGCCAATGCAAAACCTTTGTTAATAGCATCATACATACCTCCATCCGGTTCCGAAATCCACCTCATCGGATATGTATTCTCGTACTTCTGAATAATTTTCACGGTTCCGTCCGTCGAGTTGCCATCAACAATAATATGTTCAAAATTATCATAATTCTGATTTTTAATAGAAAGAATAGCTCTTTCAAGGTACATCTCACTATTATACGTCGGCGTCACGATCGAAATCCTGGGATTCTTTGGTTCCATTTTAACCTCTCACTACACTTAAACGGGCTTGTGGAATAATAATCTCCCACACAACCGCAATACCTGCCTTAAAATACGACTCTCTTTCATCCTGGCAATTACTTTATATCCTAAAACAATATATCTGTCATAATTTTTTTCCACGCATTGTAAAGTTTCTTCCTCATATTCAGCCATATGGCTTGTACAAAATCCCTCTACTCTGAATATAGCCACGGTAAACTTCATACAGCCAAAAATCTTTTTTTTCTTGATAAAATGAAACTGCCATTCCCGATCCGCACATGCTCTATAATGCAAATCAAATCTTTTTTCATCAAATAATTCTCTTCTGGCGAACATTGCCTGATGACAAATGCAGTCTCCACTGACAGCATAAATCTTTTTACTACAGATCTCTCCGTAAATTCTCATACGCCTGCATGTATTATCTAATAAAATAATATTTCCATAAGCAATTTCCACTTTGGGATTCTGTCGGATGTATAAATCAACATTCTGCAAAACATCGCTGTCACAAAAACTGTCTCCTGCATTTAAAAAATATACATATTCCCCCCTGGCTAAGCTGACAGCCTCATTCATCGCATCAAAGATACCATCATCTTTTGATGATACAATACATATATTTTCATTCGGATCAAGCAGCGAATGAACAAGATCCAGCGTACCGTCTGAGGATTTTCCGTCTTTGATAATGTACTCATAGTCGGAATATTTTTGATTTAAAACCGAACGGATCGTTTCCTCTATATATTTTTCTGCATTATAACATACTGTGATAATCGTAAACCTGGGATTTTTCATTATTCCTCCCTCAGACTCTGGAATCCATTATATTGTAATATAAATTTTCAATTCTCTCTGCATTTTCTTCAGATAAAAACCGATTGCATGCTTTTATCTGCGCATTTTCTCCCATCTTTCTGATCTGAGAATAGTCATTTAAAAAAATCTCCATCTTTGCAGCCAAATCCATATAATTACCGTTTTTAAATAATAAACCGTCTGAACCATTACAAATCAATTCCGGATTGGCACCGGAATCCGATCCGATAACCGGCATCCCTCCCATCATAGCTTCCACTGTCACCCTGCCAAATGCCTCCATACTGGATGCAACAATCTCCACATCGGCCTTTTCCCTAAGCTTCTTCATATCTGCTATTCTGCCAAGCATCGTCACCCTGTCTGTAAGGTTTTCATCAATATACATTTTTAATTCTGCTTCATATAATTTAGAATCTGACATACTGGATGCGCTTCCTGCAATCCAGACTTCAAATTGATAGTTTCTATTTTTCAGTTCTTTCGCAGCCTGCAAAAGCAACATTTGCCCTTTACTTCTTGTCAGATTTCCCGAGATCAAAAAAACTATTTTTTCTTTTTCAGTATAATTCCTGTGAATGATATAAGCATCCGATATTCCATTATAAATCACTTCACTTTTTGCCGAATCAGCATAGTCGGCAAAATACTCATACAGGCGCTTCGAAATAAATATAAATTTGTCTGTATGCGAATTCATATATTCCCACACTTTTTTCTTTGTCTTCAAATATTCCAGGCTGTAATCCCTGTCTCCAAATTCCCGAATATGCCATACATGTTTACAATTAAGCTTTTGCGCGAGCATCGCTCCAAAATCAATGACACTCGAATTGCTGTGAATAATATCTATTTGCTTCTTCCTGACTATATGATAGATATAACAGACCTGCAACGGAGACAACAAGTACAGTATCCGAAAACAGATTTTCATGAAACGATTCCAATATGACGGCATCTGTATCCATGCAAAAAACATGGAATAAAAAGGGATATTTCTCTTTTGCAGCTCCTGTGCCAACGGGCATTTCGAAACGGGAATCATTACATATATCTCATGCCCTCTTGTCCTCATCTCATCAATCGCAGCAAGTAATGAAAGAGTAGCGCCTCCCAGTTTCCTTTCATGTGCTATATATAATATTTTCAACCCGCCCCGTTTCATACTTTTCTTCCTAATCTCACCAAACCCGAATTCACTTCCATTTCCTTCGGATCTGATGCTCACTAAAATCAAATCCTTTCATTTTTCTGCATCTCCAGCTCCCGCACCCGCTTCTCCAACCTTGCAATCGTCTGCACCAACTGCCGTATCCTGTTATTCTGTCTGGAAACAATAGATGTCAATGACAACAGAATGCATAATATAAAAGCGATCGCCCAGATAAACAGACCGTTCATGTTCCCCTGAATTCCAATGAGCCTGTTAAAAAAAATGAGTAAATCAGGAAATGCCACCAATATCCCCATCACTGCGCCCGCAAACAGCCAAAGCAAGGTATATTTCAACGATAAGGCTTTGTTTTTGAGAAAATAGCACATGATAACAAAATAGAGTATAATTGTAATAATAAGTACAATCTGTAACCTTTCAGACAGCATACCGTTATCTCCTGAATCCAAAGCTGATCCGGCAAATAAATAATGCCAGTACAACTTTTATCATATAATAGACAGATTTCGGAAAATTGATAGAGCTTTCTCCATGCACCCGCTCATTCATAATAACCGGGACCTCCACGATTCTGCCTCTGTGCATAATTGCAGCCACAATAGCTTCCGGCTCCGGATAATCCTGCGGATAATCTTTGGCATATATATTAATAAAGCGTCTGTTTACGGCCCGAAATCCGCTTGTCACATCTTTGATGCGCTTCCAGGTACATAATTTTATAATCATTGATAAAATTGCAATCCCCGTTCGCCTGAGAAACGAGGACTGAAACCCTTCTTTTTCAAGAAATCTGCTTCCAATGACAATGTCTGCCTCATCATTTTCAATCTTTTGAAGCATTGTCTCCAAATACTTTACATCATGTTGCCCGTCACCGTCAAGCTGAACCGCCACATCATAACCATTGTCCCGTGCGTATTGATACCCGTTTTGGACCGTGCCGCCGATGCCCAGATTAATGGGCTGATCCAAATAGCAGTAACCATTTCTGCTACAAATCTCTTTCGTTGTGTCAGTAGAGGCATCGTTAATTATAATATAATCGTATAGAGGATAATTCTCTACAATATTATCTATAATGCTGTTTATACTCTCAGCTTCATTATAAGCCGGTACAATGATTAGCACTTTCATTTCTTGCGGTTCCTTCCCATACAATTCGAACAATATTCTGAAAATTCCAAAATAGTATTCCCTCATAACGCAATCAGGCAACTCACACAAACATGTAACTCTTCACATTCTCCTACTCCACTGATTCTATCGTCACAAATTTGCTTAATATATATGAATTGTCAGAATTGATTCTGTATAGTCCGCCATTCCCAATATCATTGGGATCTTCAAATAAGCTCCCATAGTTACTTACAAAATCCTCATCACAAAAATTTACAAACAAGTAATCATATTCTGATAATACTTTTTTCCAATCATCTATAGAAATGCAATACTCAAATTCGTCTGGATCCTCTTTTATTACTGGATAATATTTTTTTCCCGTATTACTCAGAGATGCCGGCATTAGATAATATCGATAACACCAGTAAAAATCCCCATCATCATTCTTTGATACATAATATATTTTATCGGTTTCCTTTATTAAAGAACGCATGATCAGCGATTGCTGATATGTTCTCCAATCCGAATGCCCTTTTTCTTTCGGCCCTTCCAGCGCCCAAAGACGATAGTTTTGACAAACAGATGTTAATAATAATACAACTATTGAAAAGGCCAGTATCCCTTTACTGTACAAAAGCTGTGATTTTTTTGCTGCTGCGTCTGTCAGTATATACAAGCCATACAACACGACTCCTATCAGAAACGCTCCCAAGTATCTGTCTTCCTGAGCAAATACTCTGGCTTCTTTCTCTGAAAAGGTAAATGTATAAAGGATATGAAATGCAACAACCACACCTACACTCATAAGTATTATAAAAAGCAATTCTTTTTTATAAAGTTGATCTTTTCCTATGTGTTTCATTATTACCCAAAATAAAACACAAATAATTATCATCCACCCGATGTACGATAATGGTATAAAGCGATTATTATAATCACTCATAAACAATAACTTTTTGATATGCTTTAAAATAATATCATATTGGTATTCTTCTCCTTTTCCCAAAAAATAGTCGCAGATCCTGTTCTTATCCATTCCAGAAGCTGACAATGTATTAACATTGGCGTTTAAAACAGGATTGGAACTACTGCTTTCGGCCGCAATACATATTGCATTCATCCGTAAATAAATATGCCATGACAGCTCACTTATAATGCTTACACATGCCACTATTCCAAATGCGGGCATCCAGGAACGAAAAGAATACTTTTTATATATAGTATCAAATATAATAAGACAAAAAAGTGCTGCTAACATGGCAAGCGCTATAACCAATGCACTGTCTTTCATTAAAACAAAAGACATCACAGCCAACGCTAAAGATATAATATGATATACACTACATTCGTCTAAAACTTTCTTAAATCGAATAAGTACGTAACCAAACATTATGCCGATTGTTACATCATTATATAAACTGGATAATACATAGTCTTTAAAAAAGAGCTCTGGTAATCCTATACATAATATAACAAATGCTATGTTGGCATATGAATTTTTCTTTCCCTTATCCAGACAGCTAAAAATAAGTACAGACTCCAAAAAATGTTTGGAAAAATTCAAAATTCCAGGAGAAAATTTTGCATATAACTGTAGAAAAAGATACTGAAAGATTGTATATGAAGGGGGATAACGGAACAAAATCACAGTGCTATCTTTATGTAGTCCAAAAGAATCGAACCAATACATATCACGTGCTGCAGTTGCCCAATGTGTCATCTCATCCCTGAATTGAATAATTTTTCCCGAGTCCACCAACAGCCAAAGAAATACTATTAAAATGCATCCCCAAACGCCATGGTGCATATAATTTTTCCAAAAACCTGTTATCGTTTCATAATCATGTCGAAATACAAACCACACAATATATATTAATGATATTGCTGACACCAGGATTAATGAATAATATCCCCATTTTAATTTACCAAGGATTCCAAAAAAATATAAACAGAATATGCTTCCTGAACACACCACTCCTGCCGCTTCCCAAAAATATACCTTATTTATTTTGCACAGTGCTATTATTAATGTGCCAAATAGCAGACACATTTTCCATAAAAAGAACAGTTTACTATGATGCGTAAAAAATTTAATATCAAAATCTAACCCTACACCGTAATTCTGCCCTTCAATAGTATATAAATCCGATAAGTCTGTATTTCCTGCCAAATAGATAACCTTATTTGGCACACTGTCCGAAAATTTAAAATCAATATAATAGTCTCTGTTATATAACAATTTTATATCAGGAAAACAAAAAACTAATTGATTGCTGTTTTTGATACAATCAGCCGAAAATGTTTCTTTTGCTAATATATTACAATTCTCAAATCCATCATTTTTTTGCACCAAATACACATCTAATACAGCATCATCAGAAATATCTTTTTTAAGAATATCAATTGTCATCTCTTGAATGCTATAGTCGTTTCCCAATAAGCGCTGTGAAAAAGAAGTACCATCCGACAACGCTACCTGTACATCACCATTTGAGCGCGATATAAAGAAAGAATCACCTGCAAACCAAGTAATCCCACCTATTCCAAAAATGCAGAATATAAATACATATATTAGCATCTTCTTATTAAAATTCGGGTACTTTTTTAATATATTCATTTTATATCTTCTACCTTTTTATAATTATTTATCGAAAAAATCCTTTTTATTTCTACTCACAACCGCGCCTTCTTTAATTTCATAAATCCTATCGCACTTCTTAATTGTTGTCATTCTATGTGCTACTATAATCATAGTAATCTGTCCCTGTAGTGCATCTATAGAATCCATAATAGCCCTCTCGGTTTCAGAATCTAATGCTGCGGTTGCTTCATCCAATATAAGTATCTCCGGTCTGCGATATAACGCACGAGCAATAGCAATCCTTTGCCTTTGTCCACCTGAAAACTTTACTCCTCTTTCTCCGACAATAGTATCGAGACCCTCCGGCAAATTTTGTATAAACTCCTTCAGCTGCGCCTTTTCTAATGCTTCCCATACTCGTTTGTCATCTATATCTTTATCCTCTATTCCAAAAGCTACATTATTTCTTACGGTATCATCTGTTAAAAAAATAGATTGTGGTACATAACTAATAATTTTAGACCATATGTTAGGAATCGCAAAGACATCAATTCCATCCATGCTGACACTCCCTTTCTGGGGTTGAAACAGTCCTAAAATTATGTCCGCCAATGTTGTCTTTCCCGCGCCAGAAGCACCGATAAAAGCAACCGCCTCTCCCCTGTGTATATTTAATGAAACATCCAGAAGAACAGGGGTCGATTGCTTTTCATATTGCCAGAAAACATGTTGAATTGACAATTCCTTCTGAAAATGATAATCAAGTAATTCATTTTCTATCCCGGAACGTTTTGCATAATCAATGTGTTGTCTCTTATATTTATCTGCTTCTTTCATAATATTATAGACATTAGATAAACTGGGCCTGCAATAAACAAGCCAGTTAATTCGGCTTGTAATCTTTCCGATAGATGGAAGAATTTTAAAAGCCGCCATGGCAAACATTGCCAGATTAGGGATAAAATGAGCCATGTCCATATTCATGGCCAATCGAATACAGACGATGCCAATCAGACCGCTAACACAGATACCTTCAATGATCCTGTCTGGTGCACTGCCCATAAAACTGTTGATACATTGTGTTTTGCGAACAATTTCCATCGCCTGGTCATAATTATCCATAAATGGTTTTTTACAGTTCATTACAAATATTTCTTTTATTCCTGAAACAATTTCATAAATCGCCTTTGATCTGCTTGATTCTGCCTCTCTGTTTGCCTTTCCCGCCTGCTTAGCCATTGGCTTAAAGCCAAGTAGCATTCCGAGCATAACTATACAAAGTAATGCCAAAATCCCCAAAGCTATTACCGGATCTGTATAGATTATCAATCCGCCAACTAATGTTATCGTTAGTAATTCTGCCATAATTACAAACATATGAGTCAGCGTGTTATAAACATTTGTTGCGTCCTGACCGCAACCACGTAAAATTTCAGCCGTATTAGTGTTAAGGAAATAAGAATAAGGCCGAAGTAAATACGAGTAAAGCATTTTTACCGACAATTCTTTTTGCACTTTGGTTGCATAATCATACTGAATATAATAAGAAAACAGCATATACAGATTTTTAATTATATATAACAATATAATGCCCAATCCTATCCAAAGCATAAGTTCTTTTTGCGTGCTGATTCCTAACGCATCTATAACAGACTTTATTCTATCATTTTCAAATAATAAATCCGGAGATAAAATTACTTGGATAAACGGAAGTATTACTGTTATCCCTAACAGTTCAAAAAGAGAGCTAACAGCCACGGCTAGGGCAATAACCCAATACCATTTCTTCTGTTTTTTATCCAAAATATATGCTAATTCCTTTTTTACCGAAATTAATGTTTTAAAATTGTCTATCATATCCGCTTTCCTTTTTTTCTCCGGGCAGCTCCAGCCATTCTCCCATCGCCTCTTCAAGTTTTTCAGGAGTAAATCTTTCTAACCCCCCGCCATGATAAAACGTCAGTTCTCCAAAATAGATCTTTTTATCTATTGAATAAAAATCAGTTCGTACATGTGGAATTCCACAGGACAAACGTTCTGCCAACTCTATCATTTTATCTAAATTTTGTGGTCTTTTTATGATGTATGTTGCATCGTTTGGAAACTCAATCGCTGCATCTATATATTCCCAATTCGTCGTATAAAGATTTCTTTTATGTTTTACATAACGATCATAATCAACCTGAATAATCTTCGCCCGGCCATTAAAATTAAATATTTTATAATCTTTTAATTCTACTCCAGATTCATCCATCATATATTTTTCTGCAAAAATCCTCGGCCTTACATTTTTATAAGGCCACTCTCTGCACGGAAAATAATAATTTTGGCTAAGCCCTTTTTGCAACCCATCTCTGACTGCCGCTTCATTTATTTTACGCTTGTCTTTACAAATAAACATTCCCAAACCGGAATTGTGATTACATTTTAATACAAACTGATCCGGCAAAGAAGAAAAGTCTATATCATAAGGATCATCCCAAATTCCCAGTGTTGGAATAATATGTTCTTCTCCTATAATATCAGCAACATATTTTTTTGCCTCAATTTTATCTACCATTGTAGAGTACAACGGATTTCTATCATATAACTTTAACCATTGCAATTTTTCATTAAAAGTCTGAGGATTATTGAAATCAAGCGTTTTTTTCAGAGTTGCATGATAAAGCCTTTCTAAATATTGTTTATCTGGCATATCATCCAGTGCTCCCATATCCCGCAAACAAAGAAATCTCCAATCTTTATTCATGACAAATTTATAAAAATTTCTTACGATCACAGCATAATTTACCCTATTTAACAACATCCGTCTTACCCTTATCTTTATTCAATACCTTATTATACAATTTACACATCTGGTCATAAATATTATCTTCACGCAATAGCTCTATTCGTCTTTTCGCCCGTTCTCCCATTTCTAATTTTTCGCTTTCACTCATTTTCGTTACTCTCTGCATACATTCCAACAGACTTTCAGGTTTATCCCTTTCACATAATATTCCGCTTATATTATCCTCAATCAACTGTTCAAAACTTGCACCGTTTGTACCAATTACAATCTTTCCCAAGGCCATTGCCTCTATGCATGTATTGGGAAGATTGTCGATGCGTGAAGGCAAAACACAGGCTTCAGCTTGTTTAATTACATAATTTGCTTTCTCTTTCTCATATATCGGTTCCAAAAAAATTACCCTGTTTTGATTCTTTTTAACACGGTCTAAAATATACTTTCTGGCCGAAACAATCTTTCCACAACACTCCAACTTTGTATCCGGCCCTAAAAAAACAAAAGAAATATCACAATTTATTTCCAGAAAAGTTTCCAAAACAGCAGAAATAACATGAATTCCCTTTAAATAATTCAATGTACCAAAAAACAACAAATATTTTTTACCAGCTAAATACTGCTCATATATATCAGAAGTAACAGCTTTTTCCTGGAAAACAAAAGGACTCTCTATAACACGGACATCTTTATGAATCATACGTCCCATAGCATTTGCAACAACTTTACTTGGTGCAAACACTGATACATTTCGCCGCAAAGACATAAATTCCATTCGTTCCGTCAAGGTTAAATCTGAATGTACCTCGGCAATATCAAACTTTTCCATTCTGGCATGTCTCCAATAAGGAGAATAATCTGATAATCTGACAATCCCCGGAATGCTATGACTCCTTAGTATATCTGCGCCCATTAAATTACTATATTGTACCAGATCTATCTTATGTATTTTGTGAAGTTCGCGTACCCTTTGATTAAGTGTATAACTAAGTCCAAAATAATTTCTGAAAAACTGTGCCGTACGTCTTAGTAGAGAACAACGATATATCCATCTGTTTTTTACTTCTTTTTGAAAAAGCACCCTACATACCACAATGTTTTTTTTCCATACAAATTGTTCATCTCTGTCCGATAATGTAACAATAAATACTTTATGTCCATGTGATGCAAAAATTTGTGAAATATTAGACAAATAGGTTGCTTGTCCTCCTCTCATCTTTTCTGTCACAAATTCAGTTGTGGTATAAACTATTTTCATTTTGAATTTCCTTTATAAACAAGCCCTCAGCCTAATCCGTTCAATATATTTATAAATTCACTCATATTTTTGTCTCGATTATAACTCTGTTTCCAGATTTCCAAAGAGGAAACCTGCATTTTTTTAAATTCTGTAGGTGATAATTGATAAATAGTCCGAATCGCATTGGCAACTTCCCCGTAAGTTGGATTCTCTGAGAGCAAGACACCATTACCATGAATCATTTCAGGAATCCCCCCTGCTTTCGTTCCTATGACAGGAACTCCAAATGAAATCGCTTCCTGCATTGCTACCGGACTTCCTTCTGACTTGGATAGCAATATAAAGCAAGCCGGTTTCTGTGCCCGATAATAGTCCATAATTTCGTTATTAGGCGTATATCCTTTAAACTCATAAGTAACATTATTTTTTTCTGCCAACAACCTATCGGCATACTCGATAGTCATTCTACTGTGTGTACCCGTTCCAAAATGAGCCCAATGAATATTACAGTCATCAATATGAGCCAGTGCTTCAATAATCAAATCAACCCTTTTATTCTCATCAATGTAAGAACAACTTACTAAAAGAAAGGGTAATTCCTTATCTCTTGGATCACAAATCCCTTTGTTATGTGTTCCCAACCTGCTTATACAATAATTACCCGAAGCTGAAAAATATTTCTGATAATAAGTATATCCCTGTTCACATACGAAAACTATCTGATTAATATACATATCCATATATTGTTTAAACGGCTGCCATAATAGACTCTGTTGTTCTTTATACAGGTCATATCCATGCGCCCTTGTAATAATTTTTAAATCGGGGTATTTCTGTTTTGCCATTACCAGACTAAGAACTCTGTGTATATACCAATAAGAGTAATAAATACTGTTTTCATCTGCCAACAAATTATTTTGTTCCATCCACTTTCTTAATTTTACTGCCCGTGTATAAAAATTAATAATAAACTTTATTCTTTCCAGAACCATTTTTCTGCTATTCAACACACAAAACAATTCTTTCCACGATTCTTTATGCAAAAAGAAGGGGAGAACACCTTTATATTCTTCTATTTTAGATAAAGAATCTCCCCCATAATGTAATAACGAAATTGATTTATCTAATTTTGTCTCCAGCTTTTTATTTTCTACATCTTCTTTTGAAGCAGCCGAAACAATTGTCAAGTCAAAATGTTTTTGCAGATATGGCAATTCCGGAATAATAAACGACTTTTCTGCAGAACCAAAAGGAAAGCTATTTGTGAATAATATCAGTCTTTTATTTTTCATTATCTGCTATTTAACCCCTTAGTTCTCTGCATACCCTTTTATAAAAACATTTTTCCCACAAATAAGGTGCCAACATCTTGTATGCCGTCTCAGCCTGTAAATAGGTTACAGAATCTCCCCCATTTATCACAGCTAAAATTTCTTGTTTTACTTGTTTACTATCGATTACGTTTGAATTTGCAAAATCAACGGATGCAATCATATCTCCAAAATACTCTTTCATTTCTCCCTGCATCCATTCCACAATAGGAGTATTAAAACCTATTTTGGTTTTTCGCTTAATAATTTCGTTCGGCATATACGGCGCCAATGCATCACGTACTATCGCTTTTGAAAAACCGTTCCGTAATTTTGAACTGCCGGGCAATGCAAAGGCAAGAGAAACAATGCGGTAATCCATAAACGGCATTCTGATCTCTACGCCTCCAGCCATACTATACCGATCATAATTTCTAAGCAGTGTAGGCAAAATATCCTGATGGGTATGAAGATACAATACTTTATTCATATAGTCCATTTCTTTCCATACAGGATGTTTCCAGTCCGGTGTATCATAGATTTCCAAACGGCGCTGCAGATTTTTTACTGTGTATTCCAATATATATCGTAAGTACTTTTTATAATCTTTCTCTTTTCCCTTAAAAGCCATATTACTATTATCATGCGGAAACGCATCCGCATAGGCTTTCATAACTTCTTCTATGCGCTTTTTATTACACTTTGCGTCAGGAAATGCTGTGAGAAAATCAAATGAATAACCGCAAAACAGTTCATCTGCTCCATGTCCGTCAATAGATACTGACACACCTGCTTTTTTAATTTCTTCATATGTCACCATCATTGGTATTGGACTGGTAGAATATATTTCTTCAAACGTATACAGACATTCTTCCAGCCGATTAGAAAAAGCTTTTGGATCAATATCAATAAACGTACTTTTTATTCCCAGAAAATCCGTGACTTTTTTCGCATAATAGCTCTCATCCATTACAGTTCCCGGGAAAACCGCAACAAACGCATGTTGCCAGTCACGGCTAACCCTTTCACTCTGTTTTAATTTCGCAATATGTGCCATCGTGCATATCGTAGCACTGGAATCCAATCCCCCACTTAAAGCTGTTCCTACCGTAACATCACTGCGCATCCTGATCTTACACGCATCTTTAAATAATTCACAGAACAAATCCACTTGATCTTCATACTTGTGCGGAATATCGGGCAGGTGATCCAATGTATGCCACCACCTGACTTTACAAAACGATCCATTCTTTATATTAGCATAATATCCAGCCGGAAACCTTTTGATTTCCTGAATCAGGCATTCTTCTGTTGCTTCATAGCGAAAAACCTGTGAGTAATCCATTAGATTGTAATTAATCGTTACATCCGATAAGACAGGAATCAGCGTTTTCATTTCTGAAGCAAATGCAATTCCCCCCTCTTTATCAAGCATTGTATAGAATAACGGCTTTATCCCAAACCTGTCTCTGGCTATAAACAAATTTTTTTCCTGACGGTCCCAGATAGCAAATGCCCACATCCCATTAAAATATTGCAAGCAGTTCTCTTTCCATTCTAAGTAAGCCGCCAAGATGACTTCCGTATCTGTGTCACTGTAAAATATATAACCTTTCTTTTTTAACGTGTCTCTTATTTCAATAAAATTATAAATTTCCCCATTAAATGTAATAACATATCTGCCATCCTGGTACTCCATTGGTTGTTTCCCTTTATCCGACAAATCTAAAATAGAAAGACGTCTGTGCCCAAGGGTAACTCCACCCTTTTGATACAATCCAACGCCATCCGGTCCACGATGTGAAATCATATCCAAACAATACAACGCCTTTTCCCGATCTATCTTATGATTCACTACACCAAATATACCACACATACAATTGTACTATAACCTTTCTGCCAATTTAATCGCTTTATCATCCAGAAAAAATTTTTCGTTTTATAATATCCAGCGTCTGTCTGATACAAAAAAACAGCCATCCCAAACATGTCTTCCATCTTCCCGCCAAAACAATAAAGGGATAGTTTTCTTGTACCTCATAAGGAATTATTCCACTGGTTATTTTATCAATTACATTATTGGAATAATTATAATCTGTAATTACCTCTATCCACAAAGGAACAGCAGTCTTTTTAACTATCAGTTTGATTTTCTTTTCTCTGGCAATATCCATTATATAATAATGATTAAACGCCAAAATATGATTATTATCTTCTTCGGGTAAGGCACATAGTGATAAAAAATGATTGTTCGTATAATTATAACGCATCAAAAACTTTTTATGCGTATTATATTGTAATCCATTGTCGTAAGATAAAATCACAGGAGTAGCAGAATCTTTAAAATCCGAATACACTTTCTGCACAAAAAATTTATGCAGAATATCATCATTGTCAATCCTTGTTGTAATTATTTTTTTGTCAGGATAATTCTCAGCAATAATACGCTTTAAAACATCAGACAAATTCAAAGACTGCTCATCATCCAGATATAAAGGTTTAAACTGCTTCATTTTTAAAGAAAGCTTCTGTATCTTTTCTTTAAATACATCTGGTGTTTCTTTATGAAACATGACAATCCATTCAAAATCTGGCTCCGTTTGATTCAAAACAGACGGAAAAGTATACCTTTCAAATATCGAAAATCTTTTTTCAAGATAATTTATATCCAGCCATGGTCTATCTTCCGGGACACAACTGTCTGCCCTCTTGCTGCAGCCAAATTTTAAAGCCAGATTAAACCGGGTCAATATTAAATATTGAATCTCCTTATCCATAAAAGCCTCTCCATCTCTGTTTAAATCATAATATAATTATTTCCATATCGGATGTTCCAACAGACTTAATTTTATAGCATAAAATATGGCTTTCCTTGGTCTTCGTCCGGCAAAATCATACATGATTTTAGGATTGTCCTTGTTTTTTCTTTTCACTTTTTTATATTTGCGATCATACAAAAAAATATCGGTTCCTTTGTTGTCAAAAAGTATATTCATGTCATGTGGCCGCAATTCCAACCCATAACTTTTAACAATCTTATAACTTAACTTCCTGAGTGTTAACAAATAGCGATTTCGATATGCCGCTTTGCTTTTACTTGCATATAAGTCCACACAAATGTCATCCGATCCTACCTGTCTAGCAAGAAATTTTTTTAAATCTATATTCTCATAAAAAACATCGTAATGAACACCCTTTTCAAACGGTACAAAACGCATTGGAGATTTTCCAATACATATTCTGGCCTGATACTCAAGATGTTTAAACTTCGAATGTGTTCCCACTTCATCAAACACAGTCGAAAGCGGTGAATATGGTATGACATAAAAACGCTCCATCTCAACAATATAATCGACAAAGTGTTTTCCCCACGATCCTTTCCATGTATATATAAAAGCAGGAAGATGTCCATTATTTATTAGTTCAGAATGTTTAGCATACCAATTTCTGAAAGCACTCCATTGCCCTCTGGTCCATGATTGTCCCCACGTGCAACTTAACTGCCCAAAATAGACATCACCTTCCCCATGTATTGGCTGAAAAGGTTCTGCCGCATTTGCATTCCATACATGTCCATATAAAGATACCCCGGCTATTCGTTCATCTTCAGCATAATAACTTTGCGCATTTTTAACGTATTCGTAATAGTAAGGAGCAACAAACAGATCATCCTCTAATAAAATAATACAACCATATTCTAACGCATAATCACCACACTCCAAAAGGTGTTTTTTTAATCCCAGATTCTTATTATGTGTCTTAATATACTTAGTTCCATGCTCCCACTGAAACGATTCGGCGCTTTTCACTACTGCTTCATTTCCGTCACAATAATCAATGCTGATAATTAACGGAATATCATCATCTGAATAAACGGCACTTTTTATCTGTGCCAGTAATCTCTCCAGAGATTGCACCCTGTTATACGCCGCGACTACAATCGCCGGTTTATATGTCATATTTATCTACCTCACAAAATCATTCCTCGTATGATTAATTCCCCGGTCTAAAATCACCATATCTTCATAATTCTTCTCATCGCTTCTTCTGGTAATCCGGGCACAGTTGCTCACCTGCGAGATGCCTGCCACCAGTCCGTCACAGGCCGCAAGCGACATCATATCCCGGAGCACTTCCAGTCCCAGTCGATACCGATGATTGTTTCTCCTTTTTTTGCTGAACGCCACGGATACGTTTCCTTTTGTCCTTATCACATCTTTATAGTAAACCAGTTTATCCGCAAAAACAGAAGAAAAAAGCTCCAAAGCTTCCATATCATCTGTCGCCAAAAATACCTGCTCATATTTACCCGATCTCATCAAACGTTCCGCTGCCCTGATATATTCTTTTACAGGAACAATTGCCGGATGATTATTATAATTCTTTTTGTAATCACTTCCTCTGACATGAACGCCTACTGTTTTTTTGTTTTGCAACAGACCCCCAATTTCCTGCTGCATATAGTTTTCGGTCCAACTGTTCAATCGAATATACTTCCGCATGATTTCCGCCAGCCTCTCTATAAAGGCTTCCGAAATCATATACCCTTCTTCTCCGCCGGGAATTTCCTTATCTAAATAAAAATCCGTTATATGAATCTCTTCCCCGCAAAAAACATTATAACTCTTCCTCATATCCTCCAATGAGATGCCCATTGGCTGGTCAAAATAATATTCAAACGGATTCTGTATTCCTCTGACGCCCTCTTTTTCCGCATAGGGGAAATTATTCGGCCATTCTACTACCGGATAAAAGCCAAACCGATCCGCATAAGCCAGATACTTAAGCAAAATACGAAATTGTCCGAAAAAGCCATGTTCGGCGCCGCCAAACCGTATATAATAAATACATTTGTCTTTATTACTGTTCCCATAAAAATTGCATTTTAAAACCAGTCCGTCGCGTCCAGCGATCCGTCTGCATTGTTCTTTATTATTAAAATTTCGAACTAGGTATTGCAACGCATCCAAAAACGGATGCCTTACCAAAATCTGATACAAATCCGATTTTGTTCTGGACAACCGGCCCCTTATGCTCATTTTTATTTTTCCTCTCATTATCCCAATGCGAACATATTAAATTAATTTTAACATTATCTGTACTATTGTTCAAATACTATTTTTCTTACAGATATTCCTGCCGTCTATCCGATCACCTCAGCCCATCTGTCTCCCATAATTTCCAATGAAAACTCTGCCAGTCTCTTTTTATTGTTTTCCACAACTTTCTGCCTGTATGCTTTATCGGTAAGCACTGTTACTATGCTGTCTGCCAACACTACCTCGGCCGCCGTAAGCACTCCTTTTTTCTTTGCTTCGCAAACCGGAACCAAAACTCCAAAATCCGTATACACCGCATCTGTTATCTTTTTATCCGTGTTATAATGCAATATTTCTCTTGCACCATACTGAAAATCAGAGGAAATGCAGGGAATTCCGCAACAAATGGCTTCCTCTAACGCATATCCGAACCCTTCCCACAAAGACGGAAACACAAACAAGTCTGCTCTTGCAAGCACGGAAAAAGGATTCTCCTGAAAACCGACAAAGATAACATTATCCTGAATGCGGAGTTCTGCTGCAAGTTTAAGCAGACTTTCTTTCAGCGGACCATCTCCCAAAACTAAAAGCCTGACATCCGGAATTCTCTCTGCTGCTTTGGAGAACGCCCGCAGCAAATGATAATGCCCTTTTTGTTCACAGAGCCGTCCCATTGTCACTACCGTTTTGCCGGGTATAAACCACTGCTTCTTTTTCGGCGGAAGCGGTTCTTCTTTTTTATCATGTATCTTATTTATATCGGTGCCATTCCATATGCTGACAATTTTTTTGGGAGGAATCGAATAGTCTCTGATATATTCCTGTCTGACACCTTCACTGACTGCGATCATCCTGTCGGCTCTTTTCATAAACCGCCGGGAAAAGATATCCAGAATGCCGCTGATTCTGCTGTGTTTCATGTCAGTAGGCTTTACATGAAGCGTCAAAACCACATCGCACTGTTTATTTCCAGTCATTACATTCAGCAGATGGGAAATGGCAGAATGGCTGATGTAACAATCATATTTTCGTAATCTCTTCATTTTCTTTAAAGCAAAGAATTTACGGATATAGGTACACAATTCATGGAAACTGTCTGGAGCCTGTTTGATACCCGGATTCATCTGCAATATATTCCCTGAATAGGCATAACTCACATTATCATAATCAAGCAAAATATCCATCTGATACTTTTCTTTCAACTGCATCGTCAGATTTGATACCACTCGTTCTGCCCCGCCGCCGGCCAGTACCGGTATAATCATCAACACCTTTTTCTTCATACGTGCACGCTCTCTTGCAAAAGCTTTATCCAGCTCTGCATCATTGCTTTTCCATCCAGTTCCCCGGCCCGCTCCTGCGCCCTTTCCGCATACCGTCTCCGCATCGCGTCATCCCGCAGCAAAGCTGTCACCGCATCTGCCATAGCCCGCTCCTGCGCAGTCAGCGGGTCCTGTGCCGCATACCGCATGCCGTCGCACACAGGGCACAGCAATCCGTACCGTTCCGCTTCGTATCGGTTTTGCGTTTTCTTCGTAATCGGTGTTTCCGGCGCCAGTATCTCCCGTGCCCCGGAGTCAAAATCTGCCGAGATCACCGGCAGTCCGCAGCACATCGCTTCCACCAGTGCATTCGGAAACCCTTCCGTCAGCGACGGCATCACATACAAATCGCATCTGCTCAAGATATGATAGGGATTTTTCACAAAGCCGCATAAAACAACATGGTCCTGCAGTCCGCAATCCGCAATCAATTTCCGGAGAGCTGGTTCCAGTTCTCCTTCTCCGAGAATCAAAAGACGCGTATCCGGGAATTCCGGCGTGATCTGCCGCATTGCCCGGATCAGGTGCCAGTGCCCCTTTTCGTTGGTCAGACGCCCTGCCGTTACCAACGTAATCCCCGTCTTCCGAAACCATTTCCGCTCATTCTCCCGCAGGTAATCCTGCGACAATGTACGGATTTTATCCAGATCGTAACCGTTATAAATCGTAACTGCCTTTTCCGGCTTTACGCCATAATTTTGTATCAGATCATAGCGTACGCTCTCCGAAACTGCCACCGCTATATCGGCTCTGTTATACAGGAGACGGATTGCCGTCTCCTCAATTCTTCTTTTCAGTCCCCGGATCGGGCTCTTGGAGGTATAATTTCTGATGCTGACGATCGATTTGCATCCCTTTGTCTTCGTCAGAATATTTACTGCATTCGCACTTGTCAATGCACTGATGCAGGCAATATACTTCCCCGATTTTTTTCTTCTTTTCAGTTCACGGTACCGCCTGACAAAGACCTTCCACTGATAAAGCAGGTTCGTCTTATCCGTTTGCGGCGGCAGACCCAAGTCTATGATATTTCCTCTGTGTTCATAACATATATTCTGCGCATCATTCAGCAGAAAGTCTATTTCATATGCATCCGGGAAAACAAGAGACATATTGGCCAGCGCACGCTGTGCCCCGCCGGTATTTAACGTCGAAACCATAAAAATCAGTCTTTTTGTACCTGTTTCCCTTTTTCCCATGCGCTTTACAATTCATACCCTTTCGCTTTTGCATACGCCAGAGTCTTTTCCAGCTTCCACAAGTAATACCGCTGCATCCAGCGCGTTCTGACATACGGCGTCCGGTTGACCATGATTTCCATACTGTGAAACATCATAACACCTTCCCGCAGTCCCGTCCTCTCCATTTCACAAATTACCCGTTTTAATTCAAAACTTGTCATATGACTCGGGCGCAGCCATCTGTAAAACAGCCAGTTCTCCGGCAGAAATTTCCCCAGTATGCCAAACCGCTTTCCGAAAATCGTAACGGGAAACTCATATATTCCGCTGTCATCTTCCGGCCCCGCCGCTTTGTCATAAATATTGCGCTCTGCAATGCGATACCGGCTTAACCGCGCAGCGCTGTGATCCGGCCCGCCTTTCGAACGCCAGTCTATCTTCGGTGTCACGGAGCTGTCATATCGGTATCCCAGTTCCCGCAAAATCCGTATCGTAGCCGTATCGGCGCCAAATCGTGCAGCGCGGTACCATTCGGGCCTGACGCCCAGTTTTTGTTCGATCAGCTCAGTCAGCTTTTTCAGCTTTTCCCTTTCCACTGCATCGGAATACGCGCTGCACGGGAACCGTGCCAGTATTTTTTCCATGCCGGCTCCCCAGGTGCTGTCCGGTTCTATATATTCCGGATGCAGATGCGCTCCCACGACGGCGCCTTTTTGTATTTCCCGGCGCAGCACCGCTACACACCGCTTGTCATATAAAACTTCCGGCGATACAAAATAGATGGGATGCGCGTCATACTTGTCCCAGATCGGCCGCAAAATGCGGGGAATGCCCTTTATTACCGAGGTGTATGCCGGCGGATAATGCTTGATCCAATGCGGATCGCTGTCCATCTCCGTATCTATTGTAATATAAATGCGCTTCATTGTCACCCTTTATCTGCTCCACAAGTCTTCGATATACATCTGATACCATGTCTGAAAAACATAAAACGACCACAACATAGAACTGTACATTATTTTATCCGACACGGCCTGTCTGGCAATCAACGCCTCCACGGCCCGCGGAACGAAAATACCCTGTCGCTTCAATATCTCCCTGTCCGCGTATTTCCGTATATTTTCTTTTAAAACGCCCCGCAGCCATTTCCGCAGGGGAACTCCAAACCCTTTCTTGGGCCTGTCCAGAAGTGTTTCCGGCACATATCGGTATGTCAATTCCTTCAGGATATGCTTTTTGTCCCATCGGTTATATTTGCAGTTATGCGGTATCTGAAACGATTTCTCAATAACCCGGTAGTCCAGCAGCGGACATCTGACTTCCAGTGAATATTTCATCGACGCCCGATCCGTTTTCGCCAATATCTCATCGGGCAGATACGTCATCATATCCAGCATCATCCGGCGCTCCTGCCAGTTGCAGTCTTTCAGTTTTTTCTCATGAACAAATTTTGCCGCACACGCCGGTATCCCGAGCAGCTTCTCCGCCTCTTCCACCATAACGTCAATAAATAACTGTGTCTTGTAATCCCCGCTGCGGTTATTGATAAAAGCGCGCAACTCCGGCGGAAGTTTCTCTTTCACCATCCGCATTCCCGGAGTATAATATAACGCGGCGCCGATCCAGTCGGCTTTCTGTGCCACGTACGTCCAGTCATACATCTTATAGCCGCAGAATAATTCATCACCGCCGTCACCGGACAACGCCACTGTCACGTCGGCCGCCGCCAGCCTAGAGACGAGCATTGTCGGCAGTTGAGAAGAATCCGAAAACGGTTCGTCGTAATAAAACGGGAGTTGCTGCAGCATCTCCAGAATTTCTTTCTCTCCCACATAGAGTTCACGGTGCTTTGTCCCGATATACCTGGCGATTTCCGCCGCATATGGCGCTTCATTTCTTTCCTTATCGTAAAATCCGATGGAAAAGCTCTGAACCGGCGTATCCTTGCACTTTTGTGCCATAGCTGTCACCAGCGTGGAATCAATGCCGCCGCTTAAAAAGGTGCCGACCGGCACATCCGCAATCAGTCTGCGCGAAACCGCATCCAGCAGCAGTGCATCCAGCTCCTGTAACGACGCCTGCTGTGTCCGTATCATCTGTTGTCTTTTTTCTTCCCTTACCGCGTTTATATCCCAGTATGACCGGATCTGCACCTGATTATCCCGATACAGAAGATATGTCCCCGGCGCCATCTTATACGTATCTTCAAAAATGGTATCCGGCGCCGCAATATACTTATTACACAGAAAATTCCCGATCATGTCTCTTCGTATGGTTTTGGGAAATCCCGGATACTGCATAACGGGCTTTAATTCCGAGGCAAATACCAGCTCTCCCTTCAACCTGTTCCAGTAATAATACAACGGCTTTTTTCCGATCCTGTCCCTTGCCAATATCAGGCTCCGGTCCCGTTTATCCCATAATCCAATCGCAAACATACCGTTCAGACGGTCAAAGCATGCCGTTCCCCACGTCTCATATGCCGCGAGAATGACTTCCGTATCGCACGATGTCCGAAACGCAGCGCCTTTGTTCTGCAACTCGGCCCGTAATTCCCGGAAATTGTAAATCTCCCCGTTAAATACGATGACCGCATTCCCGTCTTCGGAAAACATAGGCTGATGTCCCATTGCAGACAGATCCAGAATCGACAACCGCCTCTGCGCCAGTCCGACAGCGACGCCGTCGGATGCCTCCTGCCAGATGCCGCCGTCATCCGGTCCCCGGTGATACATCGTATCGCGCATCCGGATCAGGATTTCATCCGCAATTTTTTCTTTTCCCACATAACCGCATATGCCGCACATAGGTCACTCTCCTGATATAATCCGACTGTAAATCCCCTGATACGCCTCCGCCGTCTTCTCCCACCGGAACGCCCGCACCGCCTTCTCCCGCCCGAGCCGTCCCATCTCTCTGCCCAGATCCGGATTATTTCCCAGCCGTATCATTTCCGCGATAAACTGCGCCTGCTCTGCAATAATGCCGTTATCTCCGATCAGCTCCCGGCTCCCCTCACAGGGCGTCATAATGACCGGCAGACCACAGGCCATCGCCTCTAACGCCACGTTGGGCATGCCCTCCGACAACGACGGCAGGATAAATACATCCGCCTTCTGATACCAGGCGGGCAGTTCTGCCTTTCCCCTGTTTCCGGCAAAACTTACCATAGATCCCACTCCCGCCTCGCAGGTAATCCGCTCCAGTTCCCGCCGGTACGGACCGTCGCCCACGATTGTCAGATGCACCGCTCTGCCGAGGCCTTCCGCAATCTTCCGCAGATGCGGTATCACAAACTGCATCCCCTTGCCTTCGATCAGCCGCGACACAAACAAAATCTCCCATGCGCCGGTATCCCGCTGCGACTGACCTGTCTGCGCCGTGGCGGGCCTGAAAAACGCCGTGTCCACTCCGTTGCAGATCACCTGTACCGGATACCGGTTTTCAAACCGCAGCGCCCGCTGTTTCAGGCCGTCGCTGTTTGCAATCAGAGCGTCCGCATGTCCCCAGATCGCACGGATCAGCGGCGCCAACAGTTTATAGAGCGTCGAAAACCGCTTCTGCGCGCCGGGAATATCCCCGCCTCCAAAACGGACGACATATGGCAGACGATACTTTTTTTTCAGGAAAAGGGCGATCGGCCCGCTCGGGATTCCAAAAAACACCTGACAGATGTCAAATGTTTCTTTCCTTACAAGCTTGTCCGCCCGCAGCATCGCGCTGCACAGATACGTAAACATCTCGGGAAAGGTACTTTTTTCTTTTTTCGCCCGCAACGCCGGAACCCGGATAATGCGGAAATTCCCGGCCTGTTCCTCTTTCGGCAGTCTCTGATACGCGCTTGTCAGAATAACGCCCTCATGCCCGCCGGCGGAAAGACACCGGCAGAGAAACCGGCAGGCGTTGGCGCCGCCGCCGCCGATCGGCGGATATTCATGGGTGATGACCAGAATTCTCATACCGCTTCCTCTTTGTTCTCTATTTTTTCCTTAATACTGTACGACTGATCGACATGTACGCCGAAATATATTTTGACCAGTATCTCCGACATCAGCCCGAAGACAAACATCAGCACGCCCATAATCATAAAAAACACCGTCAGAATCGGCGGAATGATATTATTGGACATTTTGCGTCCTTCCAGAAACAGCAAAACCGACCACAGGCCACAGCCGCCGCCGAGCAGCATGAACAGAATCCCCATCCCGCCGAGCAGATGCAGGGGTCTTGCGGCGTATTTATTCCAGAACCAGACGGAAATCATGTCCACAAAGCCCTTAAAGGTACGCTTCCAGTTGTATTTTGTCCGGCCCGATGTCCGGGGTCTGTGATGAACCACCACTTCCCCCACGGAAAATCCTTTGATTTTCAGAATCGCCGGGATAAAACGATGCTGTTCCCCGTACAGATTGACACCTTTGAAACATTCCCTCCGATATACCTTCAGCGAACAGCCGCTGTCATGTATGCCGTCGTGCACCATCAGATAACGAAGGAAATTGGCGCCCCGTGAGACAAACCTCTTCATAAACGTGTCTTTCCGGTTTTTCCGCCAGCCGGATACCACATCCAGATCCTCTTTCATCAGATAATCCAGCATGCCGGGAATATCGTCGGGGTCATTTTGTCTGTCCCCGTCCATGGTGACGATCAATTCCTTTGTTGCTGCCTTGATGCCGGCATCCATGGCCGCTGTCTGGCCGAAGTTGCGCCGCATTCTGATATATTTTAACGGCTTTAACTGTCTGCAGATTTCAGCTGTCCTGTCACCCGAGCCGTCGTCAATAAATATAATTTCATAATCATACTGTTCCCGCTCGCATACCGCTTTGATCTCCCTGTGCAGTTCCGCCACATTGCCCTCTTCATTGAATACGGGCACAACAACTGAAATCGAATACATTTGTACCTCTCCTGTTTCTCTCAAAGCCTGCCGTCTGACAGCTACGGATTGTAGCAGTCCTCATAGGCCTCCGGTTCTTTTCCGTTCTGATAAATGTAATAGGAATCATCCAGCGCACTGCGCTCCGGCGGGTTGTCGTTTTCCAGAACAATCCGGTAATACTGCCTGTCTCTGCCATTCGGTTCCAGGACAAGCTGCACATAACGCTGCCGCTTTTCTCCTGCATCATATTGATTTACTTTTATGCAGAGCAGCGTCTGCTGCGGCGCGCTGCCGTTGATTTCCAGTTCCACGACCGTTTTGCCGTCCGTTTCTGTAATACGGCTTGCCCCGCCGTAATTATATCCGAACAGGGTTGTCACCCGCTCGTCTTCCGGTATCCCGCCTTCCTCCGGATAACAGAAATGATAAGCCCAGTTGCCAACATGGGTCTCGTCCGTTTCCCCTCCGGTAATGCGTTCAAAGGAGTCCATCTGTAAGAGCAGCCAGAACGTATTGCGGAAATGATACCATTTTTCGTCCTCGCATGTCAGAATCCCCTGCGGATGTTCCCGTCCGATCTCGCTCAGTTCCGCCAGATTGTCCGTATTCCTTCCGGCTTCGTCACTCTTACTCGTCATCGGCCGCCATATATAATCCGGCAAGATGTCTCTGGCATAATATCCGCGCAGATAAATGCCGGTAATAAAAACCGGTTTCCCCTGCAGATATTCCGCCACCTTCTCATAGGCTGCCGCATAATGCGCGCCGGAATTGTCTGCGGCGGCGGCTGTCCCGATCCGGTATCCGTTCAATGCGATACCGAACAGAAAAATACCGTATAAAAATCCCTGCCATGCCCCCTGCCACCGTCTGCCCGCCAGATAAAATCCTCCGGCAACGATCGTCATCAGGGACGGATATGTCATAAACAAATATCGTTCGTTGTGCTGCCAGTCCACCACCACAAGGAACAAAAACAAGGTACAAAAAACAATGGATGCCAGATACCGCAGCACATCCCTGTCCCGCTCCGCAGTTTCTCTTCCCAGACATCCCAAAGCGGCCAGTATGATCCCCGTCAAAGTCAGCGGCCAGATCAGACACGCCCCGGCCATGTCCGCGAGATAAGCTCCGTTTCGAAATCCGAAGGCAGCGTATTTGTGCAACTGACTGGTAATCATGCCGAGCGCAGGAACCAGCCGTTCCAGGTGCAGCAGCGCCGCGGCCACGACCAATAAAACCGCACCCCAGAACACACCGCTCAAGGCAATAAACTTTTTTTCTCTCGTCCGAACCGCCCGCAGCAAACTATAACAGCCGATTCCCACCAGGTAAAACACTTCGAAAACCCGGATTTTATAGGCCAGAAAGACCAGCAGCAGCGCCGCAGCCCCATACCGGAAATCAAAGTCAAACCAGTTTTGCAGAAACTTCCCCGGCCGGGTTTTCGCTTCCCCGGTGCTCTCATAATGCAGCGCCCGGTAAATAAAATAAAAAATCCAGATATTCAGTAATAGCAGCAGCGTATAACCCCGCACAATGGTAGACATCGTAAGCATCAGCGAATTCACTGCCAGAAGCAGCGATGACAGAGCTGCCCACACCGAACTCCCCGTTATTTTCCTGACACAGTAATATAACGAAAAAACCGCCAGCAGACCATAAATCGCCGAAAGTCCCTTTAATGCAAACGCATTCATTCCGACCAGCCGCACCCATATCGACAGCAGAAAAAAGTCAACCGGCAGACCGACATACTGGTCTGTCACCGCATTGGCATTAAAATCCCATTTCAGCGGCTGGCCGGTATAAACATAACCGAGCGTGTCCTCCAGGGAAAAAAATTCGTCTCCGCTGAATTCCCCATACATGCACAACAGATAAACGCTGAATGCCGCAAATATGATTCCGCAGGCAGCCGCAAAGAGAATGTCTCTTTTATATGTGTTCCAAAATATACCGCTCCGACTCATCCCGTCACTCCCGCTGCCTTTTCCCGTACCTGTTCCATCAGCTGCATCTGCCTCCGCAGCCCGTCGTATTCTGCCTCCGCAGCCTCCCGCTCCCGGATACATTCCAGAAAACGCTCCGCCATATGCCCGAACTGATCGTCGGGATGCGCCGTCAGTATCTTTTCGCCCTCCGCCGTCCGTACATTCACATTGACGGTCAGATCAGCAGGGGGCGTAAACAGACGCGGCGACAGCAGGCAGCCTTTGCTTCCCCAGATCTCCAGCTCGCATTTATAACTGTTGTCCATACCAAAAGACACCTGCGCCGTCAGTCCGTCCCGGTTCTCCAGCATTACGCTGCCGAACAGATCCACGTCATGAATGTCTTCCCATACCAGTGACGCCGCGCAGACCCGCGTCGTATCTCCCAGAAACATCTGCGCCGCCTTCAGCGTATAGCCGCCGCAGTCAAGCAGCGCCCCGCCGCCCAGGGCTGCATGATACCGGAAATCCCCGCTGTCGCGATAGGGAAATCCAAACGCCGCGCGGATCAACCGCAGCCGTCCCAGCATCCCCTCCGCGATCGCAGAGCGAATCAGCGCAATCTGGCCGTGATGGCAGAACGCATAATTTTCCGCCAGCGCGAGATTCTCCTGACGGGCCAGCGCAATCAGCGCTTCCGTCTCCGGCAGCGTCGTCGTTCCCGGCTTTTCCAACAGCACATGTTTTCCCTGCCGGAGCGCCTGCTCTGCCCACCGATAATGAAACGCGGGCGGCTGCGGAATATAAACGGCTTCCACTTCCGTATCCTGCAGCAACGCCTCATACCCCGGATAAACGGCTCCACCGTACCGGGATATGATTTCTTCCGCCTTTTCCCTTCTGGATTCCCCGGATATGGCCACGCCCGCAAATACAAACCCATCCACATGCTGCAATGCGGGCAGAAAGCGTCTGACCGCAATATCCGCCGCTCCCAGTATTCCGATTCTGATCTGCTTTCCCGCCATGCTCCGGCTCCTTCCCTACACTATAACTCCAGCAAAGACAAAAGATTTCTGAGCTGGATATTCAGACAGTTATTCACCTGCGTCAGGATATTCAACGTTCCGTAATCACTCCAGACATATTCCGGCGGCGCCGCTCCCAGCACTTCCTTCTCGATCAGTAAAATCACATTTCTGTTCTCTTCCTGGTAAAAGCGGCCGCCCTCTTCCGAGAGCACCGTGTCGGCAATGATATTTTTTCCCTGCGCAAGCCGTTCCAGAAACAGCGCTTCCACCCGGTCTTCCCGTTCGCCGGAAAACGATTCCCGCTGCACGGAAGGCCCGATTTCCACACCGTCAAAGCAGCCCACCTCCGGCCGCATTCTGACCAGAAATTTCAGAATGCCGTTGTCGTCACAGCAAAACAGTCCGAACAGCGCCCTGCCATTGGCCGCAAACAACGGCTGTCTCCAGTGCGTCACCTCACGCCCTTCGATATTAATATCACAAAATACCACTTCAAACGGATACGGCTGTTTACAGGCAAATGCGGTCTCCTGCATTGCCCAGTCCGAAAGCCGGTGCAGCGGTACTTTCCGCACCTCATTTTCACAGAACATTTTATAATTATTGATGCCATGATACAGCTCTGCAATCGTCCTGCGGTTCATGCTCCATGCCGTCTTATAAAAATACGGCTTGTCCTTGAACGGCACATCCCCCTCCTGCCCGAGCAGAACATAGGGAATACAGGATAATACCGTTCTCGTATCCATGTTGACAAGGTTATCGTGGTGCATCATTTCCTTGATCTGCAGCAGTGTCATCCACCGATGACTGTCCGGTTCCTCCAGAACCTGATCCGTCATCAGAATCACATTGCGGTTGCGCTTTTTCAAAAACCGGGAAGACTGCTCCGACTGAATCTGATCCACGATTATGTCTTTTGTATCCATCTCTGTAAAATACGAAAGAAACGGCGGCAGACTGCCTCCGTGCCGGCCGGTAAAGTTGCTCTTGGTCGCCTGCAACGTCGGCGAGAGCTGCACGACATTGACATTTCCCGGCTCAATTTTCGCCTGCATCAGATAATGCCAGACACCGTTAATTTTACAGCAGAGGATACCCAGAAAGCCGATTTCATTCTGCTCGATTATCGGCTGTTCGAGCACTTTCACGCCGTGCCGGTACTGCTGGACGCCATAGATTCGAAAGAAACTGCCGCCGGCATTGCGGATACACCCCTCCGCTTCATCATAATACCAGGGACTGCATTCCCGCAGACTGATCTTTTGCAGTGATACCGAAAGCTTCTCTTTTCGCTCCTTCATCCAGTCATGCAGACTTTCCGTGGAATGAAACGCCCGTTCCGCCCTGTCAGCCATCCGCTTCCCGTTCCTTTTCCAGCGCCGCAAGATATGCCGTATAGTCGTCGTACGTCTCTTCCCCCGGCTCAAACACATGATCGCAGACAGCCATCATCACACAGTCCGGCGAAAAATTTTTCATCGTGCGCCATATCATCTCGTCAATATAAAGTCCCTTTGTGGGATCATCCATATGATATGTCTTTTTCTCCGTGCCGTCGTCCACATCCACGTCGCAGCTCCCCGTCACGGGAATCAGCACCAGCTTTGTCTTTTTTGTCGCATGTTCGCCGCGGGAAGCGCCGGGAATGACATCCCTGACCCAGAAAATCCGTTTGATTTCAAAGGGCAGCGGATTGTTCCGGTGTTCCACCACCAGAAGGCGGCCGTCATGTTCCTGTACGGCCCTGATGTCGATCAGATAACTCTTTCTATCCCTCATAAGCATTTGCCACCTCGATCACCGTTCGGATCTCATCGTCGGAAAGATAATCCATCATCGGCAGCGAAACCACGGTC
Source organism: uncultured Lachnospiraceae bacterium (assembly GCA_910585205.1). Lineage (GTDB taxonomy): Bacteria > Bacillota > Clostridia > Lachnospirales > Lachnospiraceae > VSOB01. The sequence continues at coordinate 45,493 of CAJUCC010000008.1, read as the reverse complement.
TTACAATCTCTCTCCGCCACCGGGAAATCCCCTTCCTTATGTCCCAGATACGCCAATGCCGGCTGCAGATGCGGCGGCGTGGGGAAATGCACGTCTGTCTGTACGCCGTGATCGAGCATATATTTGCGGAATCCCGCCTGATCTTCCACATTAATCACAAACTGATACCAGATCGGCACCGCGCCTTCCACAATCTCCGGCATACGAATGCGCGGATTGTGAATCCCGTCCAGATAAGCCTCTGCAATCTTTCTCCGATTGGCGAGCAGTTCCCCCATATGGCTCAGTTTTACACGCAGCAGTCCCGCCTGCATTTCATCCAGCCGGGAATTAAAACCGGGGACGATATTATGATATTTATAATCCGTTCCGTAGTTGCGCAGTACTTTGATCTTATCAATCAATTCCTTACTGCGCGATACGACACCGCCGCCGTCTCCGAAACAGCCCAGATTTTTCGTCGGATAAAAGCTGAAAAACCCGGCGTCTCCAAACAGTCCTGTATTGGTTCCTTTATAAGAAGCAAAATGCGACTGCGCGCAGTCTTCAAACAACATCAGATTATGCTTTTTACAGACGGCAACGATCTGTTCCATTCTGGTTGCCTGTCCGTACAGATGCGTCACCAGAACCCCCTTTGTCTTGTCGGTAATCGCCGCCTCAATCCGGTCCGGATCCATATTGTGGTATTTGTCCGGCTCCACAAATACCGGGATTCCGCCATTTTGCGTAATGCCGAGCATCGTCGCGATATAGCCGTTCGCCTGTACGATCACCTCATCGCCCGGGCCGATGCCGCAGGCATGCAGTCCAAGCTGTATCGCGTTCAGTCCGTTGTCCACACCCGCACAATAGCAGTCCTCTCCCAGCGCCTGTGCAAACTCCGCTTCAAAAGCTTCCACTTCTTTTCCGAGAATATACCATCCGCTGCGCAGAACGGAAACTGCCTTTTCATTGTATTCTTCTTCATACAGTCGATATCCTCTGACCAATTCATTTACCGGAATCATATGCCGTCTCCTTTGTTTACTCTATTGTTTCCATGTCTCCAAATACTGTCCTGCAATCTTTTTATTATCATGGAATGTCTCCACAAACACTCTCGATGCATGGCCCCATTCCTCGATCTGTTTTCTGTTTTCCAGTATGTTTTCCATCTGCCTTACGATCTGCGCGGTATCCGGTTTGATATGAATAACCGGGCTCTCTGTCAGTCCGAATTCCTGTAGCGAGCTGCGGGACGCACCGCCCATAACAACCTTTCCCTGCGCCATGCCATAGCACGCGTTCATCCCCCAGCAATGCTCCTTGCACTGATCGACGAGAATATTGGTCTTGCGCAGAACTTCCAGATATTCCTGAAAAGGCAGGCGGCCGCAGATAATCGTCTCCACGTCGCCGGGGTACTTTTTCTGTATGATGTCAAACGCTTCCCGGATATAAGCGGTTCCTTTATCCTGTTCCTGTAAAATCCCGTGGTAAAACACAACCCTGCCGCCCGGCCTGTTTGTCCGGTACTCGGTCTTTTCCGCATTAAAGGGAAGCGGAATTGTCTTTTTGCAGTTGGGGAGGCTGCGGATACCGACTGCATATTCATACATTACCGGAATCATGCCGTCCGCAATCCGGTCCACATACTGCTCCGTCCGCCGCGTCATCTCCTGGCGCAGCCCCTTTCCGACATATACTTCCTGCTTGCGCGGGTTATCGTCAAATGTATAGTACCGAAATGTCCCGTTTTTCCATGCGTGATACAGGGAATAACAGGTGCCCGCCACACTGACATACAGACTGCCGTTGCGTTCCTTCAGCCTCCGCACCATCAGACTGTTGATATATGGCCGGTATACATTTTCATGCACAAGCTGCACCACATCATAATCGGCAAATTTTCTGCCGAAAAGCACCGGTTCTATCAGTTTATAATATATTTTTTTTGCCCGATTCGTATCTCCGGTACGATACAGGGGAATATCCGCACCCGGAATCTGTTTCCACCCGTCCCCGTTCGCCGCCAGCGTCACATCAACGCCAAGCTCCTGCAGTCCCTGTTTCAGATTCAGATAAAAGCCGCTGAATTCCCCGACCAGAAGTACTTTCATGTCCTCAAACCGTCCCTTTGATATAGTTCCGCCAAAGACCTGCAACCGTTTCTTCCGCAAACGTCTCCCGGATTTTTGCCCCGTTTGTGCCGATGTACTGCGCAAACGCCTGATCGCCCGCCGTTTTTTCCATGGCAGCCCGCAGCGATTTTGCATCGCCCGTCGGCACGAGCAGCCCGTTTTTCCCGTCCCGGATGCACAGCGCACTGCCGCCGATCGGACAGTCCGTGGAAATGCAGGGCAGTCCCAGCGCCATTGCTTCCATCAGGGAATTGGAAATCCCCTCATAATCGGAAGACAGTACATACATGCTGTATGTCCTTATCGTTTCCAGAATGTCGCTCCGAAATCCCTCAAATATTACAAATCGCTCTGTTTTTAACGCCGCGGCCCTGTTTTTTAACGTCTGCTCCAGAGAGCCTTTCCCGAAAATATGCAGCGTGTAATCCGGGAAATGCCTGTGGAATTCCGCAAATGCTTCCAGCAGCAGCATATGATTCTTCTGGGGTTCCAGCCTGCCCACCGCCGCTATTTTCCGTTCCCGTTCCCCTGTGAAAATTGCCGGCAGTTCCGCCCGAACGGGGTTGGGAATAACAGTTCCCCTGTTTCGTATCTTTGCCGGGAAACAGTTACGCGCCTGTTTCGTCTGAAACACAAATCCCTGTCCGAACGCATACACCAGATTCCGCAGTTTTGGGTAAGCACACCGGTTCGGATCATTCCGCTCCGAAACAATCACCCGGTTTTTCAGGCCCAATGCGGCAATGATCGTAAACAGATTAATCGAAGTGCTGAACGAAACAATCCTGCTGTCGGGGTGTGCCCGAAAATACCGCCGCATCCGAAGCAGTCTCTTTCCCTGTATGAGCGGATTGCCGCGGGAAGCCTGTCCGATGGACCGAAGGCGTACACGCGCATGCAGCGGATACGCACATTCATCCCCCGCCGTCATCAGGATCGTAACATCATCGCCCAGTCCCGCAAAGCGATTTGCCAGCGTCGCAATCACCCGTTCGGCGCCGCCGCCGTGGAGGGCGGACGTAACAAAAATAATCTTCATAGGAAAAATTCTCCATATTTGTCTATTTTAGCATTATATGGTCTAAATTACAATCGTTTGTGGCGGTTCTTTTACCGTTTGAGATATATTGTTTCCTGGGAATCCAGCGCTTTCTACATATCATGGTAAAGCGTCAGCAGCCTGTCGATCACCTTCTGTATATCAAACCGCATCGCAATCGCCGCCGCTGCCTGTTTTCCCATCTGCTCCCGCAATTTTTCGGATTCCAGCACGTTATCCAGCAATTCCCCCAGTTTCCGCACATCCCCCGCTTCACACAAAAGGCCGTTTTCACCGTCCGCAATCACATGCGGAATTCCGCCCGTATAGGTGGAAACCACAGCCATGCCGTATGACATCGCTTCCAGAACAGACATCGGCATCCCTTCATGATAAGAGGGCAGCACATAGACGCTGCAAGTCCTCAGCAGGCGCTGCTTTTCCCGGCCTCTGACCCATCCGCAGAATGTCACCTGTTCTGCAATCCCTTTCGCCCGGCAGAGCCGCTCCGCCTGCTCCCGTTCCCCGTCGCCGCCAAAGTAAATATGCGCATCCGGGTATCTGGCAAAGACGGCGGGCAGCGCTTCGATCAGATCATACGTTCCCTTCCGCTGTCCCAGAATTCCCAGAAAAAGCATGTTTCGGTTCGCATAGTCTTTTCGGTATGTCCCGGGAATGCGGACGGCATTATAGATCACCTTGATCTTATCCGCCGTACAGATATATTTCGCCAGAAACGCTTTCCAGTCGTCCGACAGCGCAATTACCCGGTCGGCCATGGCAAATATCCTCCGCACCTGCCGTTTCTGCTTCTCACTACAGCGCTCCCGGTAAAACAGATCAAAGGTACTGCCGTGCATGTGGATCACAATCTTTTTCCCTTCCCGGTACGCCTTACGGATAAAGACCGCTTTGCGGTAAAAACTGTTATCGGACGACATATGCACATGCAGAATATCCGCCTTCCGAATCAGCGTTTCAAAGCGGATACGCGCCCCCGCCGCCACCACCAGCTTTTTGAATTTATTTCCGTCTTCCATCGTCGGCAGATAGGTCAGATCACATTTTTTATCCAGCCCCGCCTCATAATAACCGTTCACCACGGAGGATACGCCGCCCCGCACATCCCGTCCCGCGCCTATCATCAATACGTTCATTCTTCTCTCTCCGTAATCTCCGTCTCCCGGACAAAAGTCTTTTCCCCGATTACTGCGCCGGTTTCCCGCTCGCTCACTACGATCCGCAGACCGTCGGCATCTTCCGCATACGAGACATCCTCCAGTCCCGCCAGCAGACATTCCAGTTTCCGCTCTCCCGCCGCAAAATCAGGAGGCAGGCTGACCGACACCTGCAGATCCCGGTCGTGGCAGAGCATCAGAAAGCAGTCCGCATCGTCTTCTTCCAGCAATGCCTGCTGCTTCTCCAGAAAATATGCCTCATAATCCCGGTTCCACGCCCCGCCCAGCGCATCCTGCCTGTGATCCGTCAGCGAGTAATTCTCCTGCAGATAGGCACCGACCGCCTCCGTTATCTTCTGGCCGCCCAGAAAATTCATATGTTCCTGATCCGCAAAATCCGTATCGGGACTCCAGCATGCCGTTTCCATAAAATTAATATACGGAATTCCGCTCTGCGCTGCAAAAGCCGCCGTCAACGGCTGATCCGCAGCCCGGTCCGCCATCAGCACTTCGTCACCGCCGTCCGGATATGGCAGATAGACGAGCAAAACCGCAATCCCCCGTTCCCGGCACAGTTCCGTCATTTTCTCCAGATACCGCACACCGGTTCCCTGCAGATCCGCCGTCTCCGATAACGTCTCCGCAGCCGCCACGCCTTCCCCGTCATACGAATAAACCTTACGGCCTGTCACCGCCCCTTTTTCCTTCGTGATAACCGGCGCAAAGTCTTCCTCTCCCAATTCCTCCCACCGGTTGTGGTATACCGAATAGGGAAACAGCAGTTCCCTGCGATATGCCGCATCCGGCTGCAGATCCAGAACCGCTCTGATTTTGCGCGGGGAAAAGGGAATCGAATCCATCGTCGTATGAGAGAAGTTAATGCCGATCTGGTCATTGCGCATCTTTTCGTCTCTGTTAATCATAAAGGTATCGATCACGACCAGTTTTGGATTCGTATGCTGCAGCGCGTCTTCCAGCACGTAATAGGATTCAGGTATATAATGCCCGTATCGTCCCACATTATAAGAGGTAATTCCATAGTCGCGATACAACTGCATGGGGAACACCGCGTTAATCATATGGCTGTTTCCGATAAACAACACATCATACTCCGCTCCCCGGTCATACAGTTCCCGGTTCCTGACCACCGCTTCCTTGCGCATCGTCAGGCGGTTGAGGCCGAAAAATCCGGCGGCGAACAGGAACAATACCATGCACACATGAAAAATACGGACCATGTTTCTTTTTACACGCATCAGCCCTCTCCTCAAAACTGAAAATAAATAAATCCGGATTCCGCAAAGCCAATCCCCCACACACCGATCAGCGTAATCAACAAAGCAGACCCGGCAAATACAAGATAGCGAAACCAGCAGGTCTGCGCCAGAATGATTCTGCGAATGCAGACGCCCCGGTATTTCATCACATCAGCCGCCAGCAAAACCGCGAGAGAAAGCAGCATCACCGTAAAACTTTTCTCCGACAAACCGAGTTCGTACAGGGAACCGTCAAAGAGAATCCAGGGATTCCACTGCGTACGGATACTTTTTATCATCGCAAACGCCGCGCCGACGGACTGCGCCCGGAAAAACAGCCAGGCGAAATCAACCAGACAAAACGTAACCGCCATGGCAGCCAGCCGTTCTCCCGCGCCGCCGGCACGCAGCCGGAAAAACCGCCGCAGCCTCTCCCGCAGCGGTCTGCACACCTCCCCCGCAATCTGATACAGACCGTTCAGCGCGCCCCAGATGACGAATGTCCAGTTTGCCCCATGCCATAGCCCGCTGATACAGAAGACGAGAAACAGGTTCAGGAACTTCCGGCCCCTGCCCTTGCGGTTGCCGCCCAGCGGAATATACAGGTAATCCCGGAACCATGACGACAGCGAAATATGCCACCTGCGCCAGAACTCGCTTACGCTGCAGGACAGATACGGCGCATCGAAATTCTCCATCAGCGTAAACCCCATAATCCGGGCCGCACCGGTCGCAATCACGGAATATCCCGCAAAGTCGCAATAGATCTGAAAGGCAAATAAAATCGTCGCCAGTATCAGGTACACACCGCCATAACTTTCATAATCGCCATAAACCGTATTGACAAATATGGCGATCCGGTCCGCCAGCACCAGCTTCAGGAAATATCCCCACAGCATAAGCAGCAGCCCCTCTCTGGCCTGCTCATAGTCAAACCGGCGGTCCGTCCGGCGAAGCTGTGAGAGGAGATTGCCCGCCCGTTCAATCGGCCCTGCGACCAGCTGCGGAAAAAACGACACAAACAGCGCATATTGGATCAAATTCTTTTCCGCCCGCAGCTCATCCCGGTACACATCAATCGTATATCCCAGCGCCTGAAAGGTATAAAAGGAAATGCCGACCGGCAAAAGCAGACTGATCTCCGGCATTTTTACGGTAATCCCCAGATAAGGCAGAAGCGATTCCAGAGCCGATGCCGCAAACCCATAATACTTAAACAAAAATAACAAAAACAGATTTGCCGTCAGGCTGGCGGTCAGGCAGCACGTTTTCCAAAACCGCTTTTTCTTCTCATCTCCGATCTGTCCCGCCCGCTCCAGAAGACGCCCGCACGTGTATGTAATTACCGTGGAGCACAAAATCAAAACCGCATAACCGGCGTTCCAGCTCATATAAAAATAATAGCTGGCCAGCAGCAGCCAGACATGTTTCCCTTTCGCGGGTATCAGAAAATACAGAAACGCCACAACAGGAAAGAAAATAATAAAATCCAGTGAATTAAATAACATTCTGCTCCTTCCAGCGTATGGTCGTTATGATTCTGCAGTCCGTATCGGTTTTCCCCGTAACCCGAAGTTTTTTCACACGTTCTTTTTCCCCATACGCACCCGAAACCCATGACTCTTCCGCAGACAGACACATCCCGCCTTCTCCCCGGAATTGCAGCGTTACCGCCGCGCGCCGGTTTGCGCCGCACGGACATGAAAGCACGAAATGGTCTGCTCCCGTTTCCTCCACACGGCATCCCTGTCCCAGCAGAAAATGGACGCCATAGACAGTATCCCGGCCCGCATGCAGCAGATCGTCATATAATTGCAGACAGTTTTTTCCGTCATACCGGTACTTTCGCCGGTGTATCACCGGCCCATAACCGTTGTGCTCCGCTTCCACATATAAGATTCCCGCCGCACGGCCGTCCGCCGATGCCGGGCGCCTTGTCTCATCGCCGCTGCGCGCATTTCCCACAGCCAGATTGTGTGCCAGCAGTCTTGTCTCCGCGCGCTTCCCCCACAGAAACGCGCCGCGCATTTCCGACTGATCCGCACCGTTTATTGTCACCGTATTGTGATTTTCCGTTTTGCGAAACGCGTTTCTGCTCTGCAGATCAATATGATAGATATAAGTTCCCGCATCCGCAAATACCGCACTGCCGCCCAGATACATCTGAAACGAGAGCGCATCCGCATGTCCGTGCGCGGCGATACTCCCAAAACCGAGTTCTCCGTGATCGATTCCGATCAGAGCACTGCCGTCTTCGCTCCTTAAAAGGCTCACGCCGCCCTGTTCGTAACAGACGCTGCCCGTACGCCGGCAGAGACGCTTTTCTCCCATCCGCTCCCGCAAATGCCCCGGCACGATGGCAAGCAGTGTATCGTCCGTCACTGCCGCCGCATACCGTTCCGGCAAAACCACGCTCATAAGCTGCAACACATAATCATAGTGATTGCGCTGCATCGCTCCCTGCAGATCCAGAATCTTTCCGCCGTCATCATCTCCGAAGACAACACTTTCCCCATACTGTCCCTGACAGTCTGCCAGATAACGGCTCATTTTCACAAGCGTATTGCGCCACATCTGCGGTACACGGATACCGTTGATCTGCATATGCAGCATAAGCAGCCCCACGGCTTCCATAAAAAATGACTGATAATGCAGGGAAACTTCTTTGTTGACACCGTCGCCGTAATTCTGCCGTTCAATCTCATACTGCAGAATGTAAAAAGCCGTGTCAAACCACGCCCCGCAGTTCATCACCAGTCCGGCCAGCCCCATAGCCGCCGCCTCTGTAATCACATGATTATTGGCGGAGGAATGCCGGGAATAGTGCACGGCAATATATTCCGTCATATTGATAATGCCCACACGCAGCGCCCTGCAGAGTGCGCCGATTCTCTCTTTTGCCGCCGCATTTTCTTCCGCCTGCGCCGCGTCGGACAAAAATCCCAGTGTGTAAATCCAGTTGATGTCCCGGATTGCCGCTTCCATAACGCTTGTCCAGGAAATCCCCGTCAAAAAGGGATTCTCTGCGTTCCAGTCAAAAAATAATTCTGACAGTTCTGTCAGATATGTTCGGTCTTTTGTCCGGCAATAACGACGGGCCAGCATGGCAAACTGAAAATGCCGGTTCAGCTCCCAGTTTGTCCGCGCGTCTCCGATTTCGTCCCGCTGCTTATAGTGCAGATCACCGGAAAAAATCTGCGGCCATTTCTGCGGTGTCTGAAATCCCGCGTGCCAGTCTTTTTTATAAGTCTCATAGTCATAACCGCCGGGCAGCGCAATCCGCACCGGCGCCGCATCGCTGCAGACCGGCGCCGCCTGCTCTGCCAGCGCCAGCCGTTCTCTGTGGAATACAAGCCCCTCCCACTCACGCCGAAAGACCCTGTCCGTCACCGCTATCCGCCGTTTTCCGAATACATTCCGCTCCGCCTGCTGCGCCGCCTTTTGTTCCAGCCGCCATGCGACTTCCGGAACACTCATCGCGCGCAGACGGTTGATATACCACCCGATCGCCATCTCAGAACTCCGTTCCTGCCATATCCTTTTCCCGTGTCTCATACTGCTTTGCATTCGTATTGATATTTCCCCAGGAAATGCCCTCATACTGCCCGGCATAGTCCACGTCATCCCATGCCCGGACAAGATCGACGATAATCTTTCCCGGATAGCGCTCCAATAAATCCGCAAACTCCGCTTCTTTATTTGTCACCACAAGCACATCCGATTCCGACGCCACCTTATCCAGATCATCATATACAAAGTGCTGCAAGTGGGGAATCTTGGCCATAATAAAATCTTTATTGGTTCCCGTAATCTCGGAAAGCTTTACGTTTTTGTCATAAATGCGCAGTTCAAAGCCTTTCCCGAGCAGGGTTTCCACCACGTCCACAATCGGACTGCAGCGCAGATCATCCGTACCGGCCTTAAAGCTCAGCCCCAGAATGCCGACCCTGCGTCTGCCTTTTTCCATAATCAATCTGACCGCGTTTTTTTTCTGAATTTCATTGCTCTCCTCAATCGCATTGATTACCGGCACATCGATATAGCAGTCCCTTGCCAGCGTGCGCAGCGCTTTGGAATCCTTCGGCAGGCAGGAGCCGCCGTAGGCAAACCCGGGCTTGAAATAATATGGTGAAATATTGAGCTGCCTGTCCCTGCAGAATATTTCCATCACCTTGTGGCTGTCCACATCCAGCGCCTTACAGATATTTCCCACCTCATTGCCGAATACGATTTTCAGCGCATGATACGTGTTATTGATATATTTCATCATTTCCGCCACTTTGATGTCCGTGGCAATAAATTCCCCCGGAATATCCTCATACAGCGCCCGCATTGTCTCCACTGCTCTGTCACAGTCCGCCCCCACGAGCGTCAGCGGCGGGTTCAGATAATCATGTACCGCCGTGCCTTCCCGCAGGAATTCGGGATTGGAAACGACTGTGAAATCCCGACCGCGCTTTTTCCCCGAAGCCTGCTCCAGAATCTCTCCAAGCTTTTGATTGGTTCCCGGCAGCACCGTACTGCGAATCGCCACAATGTGAAAGTCTTCCTTGCTCCGCAGCGCCTCCCCGATCTGCCGTGCCACCTTATAGATATATTCCAGATTCAGATGCCCTTCCCGGCTGCTCGGTGTGCCGACGGCAATAAAAGAAATCGCCGAATTTGCCACCGCATACGCGGCATCGTCCGTCGCCTCCAGACGCCCGCCTTCGTGCGCCGCCCGCACCAGCTCATCAATGTCTTTCTCGATAATTGTGGGACGCCCGCTGTTAATCAGCGCCACCTTGTGCGCCGATACGTCCACACCGATCACATGGTGCCCCAGTTTTGCACAGCAGGCCGCCCCCACACAGCCCACATATCCCATTCCAAATATACTGATTCTCACTCAATTTCTCCTTCAAAAAATGCCCGGTATCCTTCCAGCAGCGCTTTGCTCGTATGCTCCCAGCTCAGTTCTTCCACCACACGCTTTCTGCCATAGACAGACATCCGGTTTCTCTTTTCCGCATCATCGAGCAGCGCCACAATCTTTTTCGCCATATCCACGCTGTCATTCGGCTTCGCATACAGCGACGCCTCCTGCGCGGAAAAACGCCCTTCCGTCAGATCAAACTGTACGATCGGTTTCCCGAGCGCCATATATTCCAAAACCTTATTCATGGTAGATTTATCATTCATCGGATTGTATTCATCGGGATTGACACAGATGTCCGCAGTATTCAGATAGTCCAGCATCACATCATCCGGCGCCCGTCCGGTAAATGTCACAATATCTTCCAGACCCAGTCTGGCGGACAACGCCTTCATCTCCTCCAGAGACGTGCCGCCGCCCACGATGCCATAGCAGATGTCGTCCCGCTTCAGCTTCCTGCGGATATATGCGGCTGCCCTGAGCAGATAGGGGATACCCTCCTGCTTTCCGATCACGCCCAGATACCCGACCATATAACGCCGGCCGCCCTTGAGTTCCTCTTTCGGCGGCTGTATCCGCAGCCGTTCCAGCTTCGGCCCGCTCCGCAGCACATAGACTTTCCCCGGCTCCATACCGCCCCGCTCAATCGCAATTTTTCGGTAGGATTCATTTGTAACAAAGGCAAATGCAGCGTTCTCATACGTCCTGCGTTCCAGCCAAAGCTGACTTTTATACAGCAGTCCCGTCTTTGTCCCGAACTTGGCTTCAAACAGTTCGGGACAAATGTCATGATGGTCAAACACATATTTCACGCCGTACTTTTTAAAGTGCCTGGCCACCAGATAAATATTATCCGGCGGATTACAGCCGTGAATCACATCAAATCCGATCTTTTTATAGATAAATTTTGCCAGCCGCAGCTCATGGAAAAGAGCTGCCCCATATTCTTTCGCATAGCCGACGGGTCCGCTTCCCTCCGCAGGCAGATCATGCCGGAAAATATACACTCCCGACAGTTTTTCATATGGTTTCTCATACCCTTTCCCCTTGGGACAGATTACGGATACCGTATAACCGTTTTCCGCCAGCGTGACAGCCTCCTGCCATACCCGCGTATCAAACGGGACGGGGAGATTTTCTACGATAATCAGTATTTTTCTTTTCATGATTACTTTGCTCCTTTTCCGAACAGCACCACAATAACCGTCTGCAGCAGTATCTTGATATCCAGACTCAGCGACCAGTGGTCAATATAATGCAGATCATATTTGACCACATCATCGAAATTGTCAACGTTGCTTCTGCCGCTGACCTGCCATAGTCCGGTCAGTCCCGGCGTCATGCAAAGCCGTCTCCTATAGTATGGCGTATATGCGGCAAATTCATCCTCCGTCGGCGGCCTTGTACCGACAAGGCTCATATCGCCTTTCAGGACATTCCAGAACTGCGGAAGTTCATCAATGCTTGTCTTACGCAGAAACTTCCCGACCTTCGTCACACGGGGGTCATCCTCCATCTTAAACATCAGGCCCTGCATCTCGTTCTGCGCTTCCAGTTCTTTTTTCCGCGCTTCCGCATCCAGATACATCGACCGGAATTTATAAATCCGGAACCGGCGGCCGTTTTTTCCGATCCGAACCTGGGAAAAGACAACGGGACCGGGAGAATCCGTTTTTACCGCCAGCGCCACAAACGGATACAATATGGCAGTAATCAAAAGCCCGGCCAGACTGCCGGCAATATCAATCAGCCGCTTTACCATTCCCCGTCTGTTATCCATCGGATGAATGGCATACGTAAAGACCGTAAATCCGGCAAACTCCCCGATACTGCGCACGCCCGCATCCGCACCGGAAACATCCACATTATAATGGCAGCTTACGCCCATGGCTTCCAGATCCTCAAACAGTTGTTTCAGGGCAGACTTGCCCACCTCCGGCAGATGAATAAACACCTCATCCATCGGCATATTTTTTGCCACTTCGATGACATTGCCTGCGTCCGCCACCACCGGAATCCCGCAGAGAGCCTGTCCCGTCATATCATGGTCCCAGATTACCGCAGCCGATATTTCACAGTCATAATCCGCACCGGCGGCAAGCGCCGACAGTATCTTTTCCGCACTTTCCCTGTCCGTTATCGCCATCACCTTTGTCCGGCTTCTGTCCGCCTGATAGTGCGCGCGCAGATATTTTTTCAAAAGAACATGACAGACAAACATCATTACCGCTTCGAGCAGGAAAAAATACCCGAACACAAGCCGCGAAAAATTCTCCGCTTCCTTGAAAAAGAACAGGCTGCATCCGAGAAAAATCAACAGGCCCGTCACATGCTTGGCTACGGATTTCGCCTCCACATAATATCCCCTGCGCAGAAAATTCCTGCCGCTGCCGATCAGCGTATCATATAAAACAGTAAACAGCAAAATCCAGACGCATACGAGCACATACGTATTTTTATGATGTACCGCGGCAAACGAGCCATACCGCAGCAACAGGGCAAGCAGATAAGACAGAACAACGCAGCAACAGTCTGTCAGCAAAATGCCGTATATTTCAATAATCCTGCTTTTTCGATCCATATAAACCCTTTCACATCTGTCATTATGACTGTTTCGCCCCACCTGTCTCCTGCGGCGTCAGATCAAAATACGCCTGCAGATATTCCCGCACATAAGCGCCCCGGTTGACATAAAAGTCCCGCATCTGCGCCAGCTCGCGCTCCACGGCCCCGTCATCCGCACTGCCGCCCGCAAAACGCAAATGTTCTCGTATCAGCAACGGTTTCAATTCCTCTGCCATCGCATCAAATGCGGGGAGTACGGTTTCCGGCGAAAAATTTGTGCGCAGCAGTTCCAGAAAACGGTCCGTAAACTGTCTGCGAAACCCTTCGTTCTGCAATAGCGCCCCGATCAGTACATGCTCAAAGTACGCCGGGCGGCCGTCCCGGATTTCTCCTGTCAGGTTATCCCTTGTCACATCGGAAAGCGAGGCATCCACATCATAGACAGCCCAGTGCCATTTTCCGTCCGCCGCCGCACTGCTCCGGCTCGGAAGCCGCGATTTCCACACAAGCATATTATACGTCTCCGTACAGTCAATATTATCAATATAGATCTGCATACAATAATAATCGATCAGGCTCGCAATATCGATTTTTGAACAGATTTCAAAGTAATTTTCCGCATCGGAAAGATCGTGCGAAGCGGCAAAATCAAGCGTATCATAAAAATCATAGTAATCCTTTTCCGTTCCCGCCTCGGGATAACCGTTTTTCAGAATTGCAATATTCTCCCCATCGATTCCATAATGATCCTGAAAAAACTGTTCATCATATTTTTCCAGCACACCGTATGTTCCCCAGTATTCCCCGTTTAAAAACAGCGAAACCGGCTCGCACTGTGCGACTGTCACCGCACTGTCAGACATCAGGCTCATTATAAAGCCGTCCTTTAAGATACTGTTGCTGTTTTTCAGCATCAGGCGTTTTACCGCGCGGCCATTGTGGAATATATCATACGATAACTTCGCACTGCCGTCATACATCTCCCGCACATACAGGTTCAGGCCCTTCTGCGGCCCCTCACTGCTGGATTTTCCCCTCGTCCGAATCCCGATATTGTGTGCGCACAGCAGCTTCCCGTCTTTAAAATAGGTAAAAGCGGCTTCCCGCTCCCATCCGCGGCCTTTTCCGTTAAAATTCGCCCCGATCAGGTAACAGTCGCGCTCCGCGGGTTCTCCCTGCTCCGCGACAAAATCGTCATACAATTTCCCCAGAACGAAAATGCCTTCCGTATATCCGAAGAGGTCCGCCGGCTCCGCAACCAGGGAGATAACCCCTGTCTCACCTCCATACGCACTGCACACAGACGCACCGATAAAATAAGTCTCCGTAACCGTTTTACTCCGGTTTCCGTTCCGGTCAAAGGCTGCTGCCCTGACGATAACCGCGCGATCAACAGGCTCCTCCGGAATATAATACGGCAGCGCGGAAAAGTCAGACCGCCGGAAATATCCGCCCGTGCCGTCTTGCGCAGTATCGACAGTGACCGGTCCCCGGTATAAGATTCCATCCAAATCGGGATCACTGCCGTCCAGCGTATAGTAAATCGATTCGCCAGCCTCCGCTGTCATCACAAGTTCAAACGGTTCCCCGTAAAATCCGCTCTCCACCGAAAGCCGCGGTTCCTGCAGTGTGGGAATAACCACCTGCCGGCCGCTGCGGTTGGATGCGCCCGGCGTACAGGACATGCCTTCAAAAATATCCCGCCCCTCCTGCACACGCCCGAACGACGTGTCAATCGGTATATTGTCCGGTATCGTCACCGCGTCAACCACATGTCCGGAAGCATCTGTCAGAAAAATCTGCGACGCCCCTTTGTCCAGTGCAAAATCCAGATAGCACTCGCCATCCGCTTCTCCCCATTCGATTCTGCCGTCAAGATAGATCAGTGCAAATCCGCCTCCGGCAATCTCCAAATCCGGAAGCACATCCCGATACGAAAAGTGCGGCCGGTCCGAAAGATGATAATCTTTCAGATTCACCGCCTCCGTCCCCGCATTATATAACTCAATCCATCCGCCCGGATAGTCTCCCTGCCCGTCACTGACAATCGATAAATTTTTCGGACATACTTCATTGATTACAACCGCCGGCGATTTCTCCCGCAGCGTCGTCATGATAAAATAATAAAACAATACGCCGGCCAGTGCCAAAACCACCAGACATACTTTTTCGCAATTCCTGTTCCATTTCATCGGTTCGATACCACTATTCCCACAGATTACACTATGACGTCTATCATTATAGCCTATTACCAAAAAGATGTCCACAATGTAGTTTTTTTATGAAAAATAAGTTATAATATTCCCAAAGGCAGAGCCTGACTGACTGTCTGATGAGCAAAGCGAACCCGGAAAATCAAAGATTTTCCGGGCCTGCCTGTACTTTTGTCTGCTCACGCTCTGCGCCACTCATATAATCCAAAGGAGATTTCCCATGTATCCCGAAACCGTTTTTCACACCATACGGCAGAAAATAAAAAAATCCTGGAGCTTTGCCTTCCGCAGCGCCTTCTGCATGGGACTTATCATCCACATGTACCGCCTGACCAACCATCTGCTCACATGGGATTCCGTCTATAACTTCCACGACAGCCAGAATAAAGCCGACCTGGGGCGCTGCTTCCTGACCATTTCCTGCGGCATCGGCTCCTACTATGACCTGCAATGGATTAACGGCCTGCTTTCCCTGCTGTACCTCAGCCTTACCTGTGTCTGTGTGGTGGAGATTTTTTCTCTGCACAAAAAGAGCAGTATTTTTTTTGTCTGCGGACTGACCGTCTCTTTTCCCGTTGTCGCCAGCACATTTGCCTATATGTACACGGCGGACGGATATTTTCTCGCACAGCTTACCGCCGCTCTCGCAGTGCTGGTGACACTGCGGTACCAAAAAGGCTTTCTCGCCGGGCTGACGCTGCTGGCGTTTTCCTACGGCTCCTATCAGGCCTATGTTTCCTATGCCGTTATGCTTATCGTTACCTGGAGCATTCTGCGTCTGATCGATCGTGCGTTCCCCGTAAAAGAGCTGCTGGCGCACTGGGGCCGCTTTCTTCTGATGGGCGGGGCAGGCACGGCGCTCTATCTGCTCTCCAGCCGGATACTGGGAACGGTACAGGGTATCTCCACCAGTGACTATAACGGCATTTCCACCATGACACTGCCCGGCGTTTCCCAAATCGTGTCGGCCGTCAAAAACTGCCTCATTGATTTTGTCTATTTCTTTTTCGGCCCGCTCGATACAATCAACCTGTATAAACTCTTAAACGCGGCCTTGTTTATACTGATTTTACTGTTGTTTCTGTTTCTGCTGCAAAGGCATCGGCTTTATCGTGATCCGGGGCGGTTGCTCCTGCTCCTTGTCTGCTTCGGCGCCATGCCCTTTGTCTGTTCCATGATTTACTTTTTATCTCCGCAAGTCAGATATTACATGCTGATGTACGCGGGGTTCACGCCGATTTATATGCTGCCCGCCCTCCTGTATGACAGCGGCCGGATTTGTCCGTCCGGACACACGGCAGACTGCGGCGCGGCAGGGCGCTGCGAACGGGCTCCTCTGATACTCGCATGGAGCATCGTATCGCTGACGGCGCTGACAATATTCAATTTTGCCCTGATCGATAATATCAGTTACCTGTATATGACCACATCCAATCGGATGACCTTCGATCTGACATCCCGCATGACAGACCGCATCGAACGGCTCGAAGACTTCCCTGCCGCCCGTAAGTTCTGCATCGTCGGGCATTTTGACGATTATGATACGATCTCGCTCAACCTGCCGCCCGCCATGGCCGGCATCCGGGACAGCTATATCATATCCGAATCGGCACATTTTTCCGCCATGATGGATACCTACTTCGGCCTTTCGCTCGAGCCATGTGACAAAGCGGAAAAAGAAGCCATCGCCGTATCCGCCCCGTTTGCGGAAATGGACTGCTGGCCGGCGCCCGGCAGCGTACGGCAGATCGGGGATACGGTTGTCATTAAGATAACGGATCAGGATCCGTAAGCGCTGTCCCATCCCGTTGCAGTCACAAAGTCCTGCCGGAAATCTTTAACAGCATTGTTTTTTCCGTCTTCCTGCCATCCGACAGATAGAACGCCGCACAATCCTGATTTTTCGGATCCATCAGATCCGCCGCAGAACTTACACCGCCGGGATGGCACAAAACCTCAAGCGGCAGGCCCTTCCGCTCGGCAATCTTCCGAAATGCCGGCAGCAAAGCTTCCACCCGTTTCAAATCCATACATCCGCTGAGTACAATACCGAAAAAAACCGCGCTTTTGTTCCGGTAAGGCTTCAGCAGGTTTCTGTCCATATGGCTCAGCAGGTTTAACACTATATTTTTGACCAGATTAATCGGCCGGTATGTCCGATAAAGGGAAATCCGGCGCAGAAACGGCCGCACCGGCTCTGCCGGAATGCGGATAAACGCAATCTCTCTCCCGGTCTCCTCCGCGGCCTCCAGAATGCTTTCCAGCACGACCGGAATCATATGATAATGCTGATGGCTGTCTATCCGCAATGACTCCACATAAGGCAGCATCCGCACGATCTGTGCCCGCATTTCTTCTTTGATCTGCCGTTTCAGTTCCGCCCGCTTCCCGATAAAAGACAAAAGCAGCACTTTAAAAAAAGAAATCGAAAACATTCCCCGCTCATCCACCAGCCACGGCACCTGTGCCGGATCAGCCAGACAGGGCCCCTCCGCCAGATTGCAGTGAATGCTGACCGCTGCCGATTTCCGATAAGGCTCCAGCATTTCCATACAGGCTGTCAGATGCGGACTATTGGGCAATACGCTCAGAGAATTCAGCGCTCCTTCCCGGCAACAGTCCAGAATATGCTCCGAAATCTCTTTGTTTGCCCCATAATCATCCGCATGGAAAATGATCTCCGCCATAAAATATTTCCTTTCAATTCTCCGCTGCTATCTCGCCGTCCACCGTCTCAAAGCGAATCCGGTATAAAACCATATCATGATCCGAGGGATTTTCCACTCGAATCTGAAAGTTCTGCATCCCCTCGCAGTTTATCATCCCTGTTATATTCTGCATCCCTCGCTCCGATACACTTCCCGCCGAAAGTATCACTTCCGCATCCGCCAGATTTTCTCCCTCTACGGTAAACCGATAAGCGCCTGTGGGCAGAGGAAATACCCGCGAGACATCCGTTCCGCCGCCGTGCACAAACAAAAACCCGTCAATCATTTCTTCTCCGACGGAATCCGGCGTCACCTCATACAAATACACATATTCATATGTACGCATATCCACCCGCGCCGCTTCCAGTTCCGCAATCGGCTGCACATAACCCAGAATCCTCTCATCCAGTATATAATAATAAAGCTGCGGCTCATTCCACGCATCGATCACATACTCCCAGTCAAAGAGAAAAATATCCGATTGCTTTTTCTCTGCCAGCGCCTGCGCGGCCGTCTCTGCAATGACAGCCTCATAATCTCTCGCATAATAAAATTTTCCAAGCGTTTTATCATACCGGTCGGCAAATTCCGCCATCGAAGCACAGGAACGCAGTCCCGACGCATTGATATACACAATATTGGCGATCAGCGGATGCCTCCCGATCACGTCCCAGCCCGGATCTTCCAGTTCACTGACAAACGCCGCCGGTTCTCTCGCCACCCGGCCCCGATCCCATACTTCTGCCGAAATGTCCGCAAACTGTAATATGACCCCTGTCGTCAGAACCGAGACAACCACCTTACGCTTTTGGCAGCGTGAAAGAACAACACCGCTTCCGAAAAGCAAAAGATAGACGGCTGGCCATACCAGTCTGCCGCTTGCACGAAATATCATCCACAGTTCTTCCAGTTTTTTCGGGATAGGCAGCGTCACCGCCCGGCTTCCCAATGTAACGACCGGCGATGCTGCCGCCGCAACGGACAGCGCAAATATGGCGGCACACGCCTGCAGCGTGGGATCTTTTATATACCTGACCAATATATTCCTTTTGGGGGACATTGTGCGCCATTGCATAAGGGAAAAGAAAACAGCTGCCAGAATGCAAACCATAACGCCGATCCCCAGATAGGCAAACCCTTCCGACTGTCCATATGTGTGCAGAGCCAGATTCGGAAATATCCGGCTCCACCCCTGCGGATTCACAAATCCGTTCAGATTAAATGTCTTCTTCCATTGAAACCCCAGATCAGACACCACCATCCCCGGCATAAATCCGCCCATAAAATACATGGGAATCAAAGCCCCTGCCCAGAACGCCGTCATTACAAGCCCCTGCCAAATACCGGCTCTATTCTCAGAGCGTATATCCAGATACAGGAAGGCGCATAAAATCACAAAACACATCGGCAGAAAATACATATGAACCATACAGCATAACAGTCCGAGCATCGCCCAGTACCATACCTGCCGCCACTTTTGCCCGGCAAAATATTCTTGATAGTAAAAAATGCCGAGAAGTGCGAGCAAAATAATATAATGAGAATTCAGGGCAACATGCAGAAAGGTACGCCACAAAAAAGCAGGTGTCATCACCGTCAGCACCCCCATCAGGAATGCTGCCGGCTCGCTTTTGACATATTTCCGCGCTATTTTGACCCCCAAAATTCCCTGTAGCAGAAAGCAGATCAGACTGTACCAGCCGAAATACTGGAATTGTTCCGGAAGGACAGGTTGAAAGATTTTAAAGAAAACAGCACACAGCGGTATGGAATCCAGATAGATAATCGACATGGCATTGGGCCAGGACAGTCCCGTAAAACACCCCGGCGGAAATGTCCACGCCTCCTTGCGGAAAAACAGCCACCCTGCATAATGCTGCGAAATATCCAGTCCGCCGGACAATAGCCAGTCCGCATTACAGGGATTCAGGCATTGTACACCGTAAAAACCGGCAAAGAAAAAGGCGCTGAATACAATTACTGCCGTATACGCCCCATATTTCCTATCTTTCATCCGTTTCCTTTTTGTCTTCTGTTCCATCACTGCCCGTGTTCTCTTTCCATAAATAGCTCTCAATATGATAGCGCGGCCTGTGTTTTGTCTCCATATAAATTTTGCCGATATACTCTCCGATCACGCCAAGCGATAAAAGCTGTACACTGCCGATAAACCAGGTCGAACAATAACTCGATGACCACCCCGGCACGGTACGGCCGCTGTAATAGTCAAATATTGTCGTTCCGATCATAACAATGCTCACAATCAACATCAGGAATCCGAGTACGGAAATCATCTGCAGCGGACGGATACTGAAGGATGTGATCCCGTCTATGGCAAAGGCCAGCATCTTCTTCATCGTATATTTCGACTCTCCCGCCTGCCGCTCCCGCACATCAAAGCAGACGACATCCGAGGAAAATCCCATTGTCGGAATCAGTCCCCGCAGAAACAGATTCACTTCCCCGTACTGCGCCAGACATGCGATCACCCGCTTTGACAGCAGTCGATAGTCCGCATGGTTTGTTATCACTTCACAACCCATCATCTGCATCAGTTTATAAAATCCGAGTGCGGTATTTTTTTTCACAAATCCGTCCGTATCCCGCGTGTTGCGCACACCGTATACGACGTCGCAGCCGTTTTCATACTTTTCCAGCATTTGGTCAATGGCGTCAATATCCTGCTGCAGATCCGCATCGATGGAAATCACTGCATCCGCCTTTTCCTGCGCCGTCAGCACCCCGGCCAGCACGGCATTCTGATGTCCTCTGTTGCGGGAAAGATTCAGTCCGCAAAAAAGAGCATTTTTGTGAAACAGCTCCGTAATAATACGCCAGGTCCCGTCCCGGGAACCGTCGTTGACAAAAAGGATCCTGCTCTCCCGGCTGATTTTTCCCTGCTTTGTCAGAGTTTGATATTTCCGTTCCAGCGCCGCCGCCGTATCGGGAAGCACCGCTTCCTCATTGTAACAGGGCACAACCAGATATAAAATACAGCTCATAGATACCTCTTTTCTTCTGTGACCGGCCTGAAACCAAAATCATGTGCCGCTTCGCCTCAGCGATTGTCAAAATGAAAATTATAAAACGAGAAGTAAGGTTTCATGCCGAGAGAATTCCATGTCCCCTGTACGATATAATTGTCAAACTGGGTACTTGCCGTAAAGCTCTTTCCGTTATTCCAGGCATAATTAATCAGGGAAGAGATCAGCGTCCGGTATCCGCCCAGTTTCCTGTGGGCGGAGGAAATCGCGGAAAGCTGCCCTTCCACCACATGTTCGTCCTCGCCGATCGTGCAGAATCCGATCGGCTCCCCCTGATATTCCACGACAAAGATACGGTTGTCCTCAAAATTTTCAAAATAGCTTTCAATCCATTTTTCGTAGATCACACCGGCCTTATCGTCGGTAACGGAGGAAATATGGTACTGTCCCTGATAAGAAGCAAAGGAAGAGTAGGTCATTGAAAGAAGCTGCTCTCTGTGCTCTTTCAGATATTCCCGCTCGGCAAAAAATACCCGGATTCCCTCCCGGTGAGGAATCTCCACTTCCCGGCCGCTTACCACCTGCTCCACCGTGCCCCCGCAGAAAATGCCGCCGGCCATATATTTGTTAAACCCTTTCAGAACATCAACCACATGCGCGGGAATGCGCAGATTATAATACCCCCGGCAGACTTCCATTTCATGCCGGAGCGCTTCAAACAGCTTTTCCATGATCTGTTCCTGATGGGCATTGTGCAGCGTATCCACGTTCGTAAAATAAAAGCGCACCACATAAGCGTCAAAGCCATACAGCCCGGAAACCGGCATATTCTTGGAGATCCGATACCCCCACACCTCTCCGCCTTCCTCATACCGGTAGCTCAACTCTTCCTTCATCTCCAGAATCTCGTCCCGGATACTGCTGTAATCCCGTTTTACAAAACAGTGGCTCAATTTGAAAATATTGTCCATATATGATAATACCATGGCGTTAATCCTCCTTCGGTTTCACCAGCGCACTGCCGGCAATGACCTGCTTTCCTTCCTGATTATAACAGTTTGTAGACAATACCGCACGCTTTTTTTCCTGCTGCAGTTCCTCCACGGTCACTTCCACCCGGATTGTATCGCCATAATACACCGGACGCAGAAACGTCAGCTCCTGCTTCATATAAACCGCGCCTTCCCCGGGCAGCTCCATGCCGATCAGGGCAGAAATATAGCTGCCGGCCAGCATACCGTGTGCAATCCGCCTGCCAAATGCCGTCTGCTGCGCATATGCTTCATCCAGATGCAGAGGATTTTTGTCATGGGACACTTCCGCAAACGCGGCGCCGGTTTCCGCCGTCACCGGGAATTCCTTTTCCGCCTTCTGCCCGACATACAACTCTCTCATCGAAAAGCTCTTCATCTAATATTCTTCCCCCTCGCTTATTTTCACAACCATTACCCCGTCGATCACCTGTACCGCACTCTCTGCCGGAAAACTTTCCATCCGTGCAAAAGCAGGGTTCTTCTCCACCCGCGCCCGCTCCGCATCGGTCGCCTCACTGACCGGAAAATGCAGATACACTTCCAGATAGTCAACGATCGCCTCCTCGCTATACGACGAACGCAGAAATGTCCCCGGCATATTGCGAATCATATCATACGCCGGAATATCCACCTCATAATTCTGATTGACCAGCGCCCGGCAGTTGACAAAATAAACCGGTATATCCTTATGCCATTCCGGCTGCGACTCCATCCGGGCGGCAATCCGGTTCAGCAGCGCCCCGGTTGTCTCCGTCATGGCCTCCATCCGGTGGTACGCCTGATTGCTGATAACAAATCCCGATACGATGCCGGCGGCCACCGACAATACGGCGGCCCACCGCACGAGGTGCTTTGCCTTTTCCGACACAAACGTCACTTTTTCATCCCTGCACAGATCCAGCATCGCCAGCAAAAGCGCCCATAAAAACATCATGGAAAAGATCATATAACGATCCACCCCGGCCCCAACCCGGTCTGCCATCAGAAACGGCGCCGCATTGACGCCGAGCGGCAGAAAGCAGAAAAGGATGCCGAGCAGAATATTGGAACAGCGGTCCGTCTGCGCCTGCCGCACGCCGGCATTCGTATCGTCCACCGCCGCACGCGCTGTCCGCATCCGCCTTATCAAAACAGCGGCAAAAGCCGCAGCGCCGATCAGATTACATACAATCCGGTCTGCCGTATACGTGTAGGCCGTCGTAAAGAAATAGGAAAGAAAATAGCCATACGTGTACACAAGCCCTTTTGCCAGCCCTTTCGGCGTAAAGCTCGCCATATCGTTGACCCCGTGATAATCGCTCATCTGCACGCCGGTTATCACAACGATAAGCTGTAGCAGCCCGTAATACAGAATGAATCCCGCCGCCAGCATTGCCACCGCCTTGCCCGCATCCAGAAAAAACGATTTCCAGTCACAGCGTTCACGAAACGCTTTCAAAAAGAGCATCATATAAATTATGCCGATCGTCGCAGACATATACGGCTGATACGCCCCGAGCGAAAAGCACAGGAAAACGGCGCCCCAGACCATGCCGTATTTCCACCGGTAAAACGCAAAGGCCGACAGAATCGACAACAGCAGCGCCAGTATGATCTCGTCACAATTCACCCCGTAAGAAAGAACGCAGGTCAGCCCCGGAAAGGTTACAAACACAAGGCCGAATGCCACCCCGAGCGCCCGGGAACGAATCTCCAGCAGTTCCACAATCAGAGCGGAAGCCAGCGCCATATAAAACAGACAGATCAACGTGTTAAACACCGGCATGCTGAAACTTGTAAACAGATTGGTCGCAATCGGCATAAACCACCGCCCGAGCGCAACCGTGTCTTCCTGCAGAAAGGGCATTTTCGAAAATATATTGCCCATCTCGAAATAATTAAAAAACTTGTGGCTCATATTGTAGAAATGAACCAGAATGCCCGCGAAAAACGTCACCGCAAACGTCCATCTGACAGATGGTCTGATTCCCTCTGCTTTTTTCCGCATCCAGACAATCGGATCCGCCGTAAAAATAACCATATTATTCTCCTCTTCCGTTCCCCGTCATCCCCCGCAGTATCCTGCCGGACTCCGCAATTCCACAGTTAAACAACAGATCGATGCTGCTCAGATACGGGATAAAGTCTCCGAACTGCTGTGGATAGACCGGATGTTCAAACGACTGCCAGATCACCCGGATACCCGCGCGCTCATAGACAGCCGGATCATAGTAATCCGCCGCCCCCGTCCCGGAGAGATACGTACGCGCGCCCAGTTTCTGCATGATGTCAACAATCATATCGTTATTTTTCCCCTGCGGATGCAGATCGGATGAAAATACGATTTCTATATCAATGGCAAATAATTCCAGTAACATCTGGATCGAAGCAAAGCCGAACTGCCAGAAGTGCGTATAGCTGCCGCCGTAGAGCCTTTCCACATATGGCATAATCTCATGATAATATGGCGCCTTCCGGTAATTCTGATGCAGTAGTCCGAGATTATTTTTCTGCCACTTTCCGTCGTCCAGCAGCAATATATCCTTGATTTGTGTTTCCCGCGGCGCCTTTTTCACACAGACCGTAATCCACTGTTCTCCTTTTGCGGTCTTGATCTTATCCCGGTTCATCCAGCTCTTGCTTGTGCCGTTCACATACTGTGCCACCTCCAGCACCACATACGTGTCCGCGTGCAGCAGCCTGTCAAAAAATCCCAGATACGGCATAAAGTCCGGCTGATGAATCACAACTGTTTTTTCTTCCGCTTTCATAATATTATTCCTTTTCCTGTCTCTTTTGCAACGCCTCTGTCACAACCCCGTATATCCGTTCCGCTCCCGACAGATTTACCGCCTCCATACCCCGCCGGCTCATCTCCCGTATCTGTGCATCCGTGACGTCCGCTATCCGCTCCGGGACCATTTCCCGGTAATAACCGGCAAACACGGCGCACCCTGTCCGTTCCAGATATTCCCCGATCTGTATCTCATGGCGCTCATTGGCAATGACCATACACGGCAGCCCCGAAGCCGCCGCTTCCAGCGCCGTCACACCGCCGCCCGTTATGGCAAAGTCAAATTCCGCAAAAAACGCCATCAGAGACGGGACATGCTCCGCAATCGCAAAGTCCGTTCCCTGCACGGCTGTCTCTGCTTCCCGGCGTACCGCCGAACCCGGTCCGAGTAATATCGTAATCATTTTACCGAACGCCGTATTGGCAGACGCCCCGGCTGCCGCCTGCTGCCGCCATCTTTTCAGATATGCAATTACCTGCAGCGTCACACCGTATGTGTCGCTCCCGCCGAGCGTCACCAGAATCCGTTCCATCCGCTCCCGCGGTCTGCGGTATTTTGCAATCTCCGGGTTCAAAATCAGATAATCACTGCCCCGGTACACCGATTTACCCGGAACGCGCTGCATCGGGTCAAAGATCAGACTGGCGAAATTGCCGTCCGCCAGCGCCGCCCCCTCCCCCATGTCATCAACCGTAAACAGCAAAGCGCCTGCCCGTTTCACATGTGCCGCGGTTTCCGCGCCCGTATCCAGCCTGTCATTCAGCCAGACCGTAATGCCCCGCTGCGCAATCAGTCTGCCCTCCCAGTCGGTACGGGTATCCTGCAGATCCACAATAACCGGGGTGATTCCCCGTTCCTCCAGAATCTCTGCCGCTGCGCGGTCCGCATTGACAAGCAGAACATACGGCGCCCGCTTTTTTTCCAGAAACCGGATCAGATTCAACGCCCGGAACAGATGTCCCATTCCCCTTTGGTGAGAGCACTCTATGCATATTGCAAGCATAAGGCAATGGCCTCCTGTGTATCCGCAAGCCCGCTGCGGCTGTGCGCCGCAATATAGCAGGCTTTTTCATAATCTTCCTGTGTATCCACCGTCAGCCGCAGCGCCGGCCGGTTCTTTTGCTCCGCTACCGGCAGTGTCCCCGTGCGGAAACTTTCCATATTCTCCAGAATATATTCATCCACATGCTCAAAATGATGCGGCATGCTCGCCCGTTCCATATCGGTCTTCAGCGCCGGAAAACTGAAAATTTCCGCACCCACACCGATCGGAAGCTGCGAAAAGGATTCCGTAAAATCATTGCCGTTTTCTGTATGATACCGGATCAGGCGGTCTACTTCCTCCACATCCACAAACGGATTGTCCGCCGTCAGACGCACGATATGGTCAAATCCGTACTGTTTGGCACACTCATAATACCGGCTCAGCACATTGGACTCGCTTCCCCGGAAACAGCATACGCCCTTTTTCCTGCAAAATTCTTCCACTGCATCGTCTCCCGGCAGCGTGCTTGTCGCAATCACCACCACCGCTTCCGCGCGCAGCGCTGCCAGCCTGTCTATAATATGGTCCAGCAGCGTCCTGTCATGGATTACCTTTAAAATTTTTCCCGGCAGCCTGCTCGAACCTGTCCTCGCCTGTATAATAATTCCCGTCATAACCGTCCCCTCTTTATCCGCCTCTACTGCGCCAGCCATTTGATACAGCGGAATCCTTCCGCCATTCTGACGCCGCAGACATAGCCGTTATTCAATGCCTCTTTTTTGAAATAGGTAATCCACGTATCGCCGACCCGTTCATATTCCGACCTGTGCGCCCGGATTACCGCTTCCTTTGTCTCCCACGTATCCGAAATATCCACGTAAAAATCAGGAGTAAACCGCACATCCGACTGGTAATAGTTGCTGTGATATGCAAGCATCCGCGGAACATGCCGCCCCGCATGGAGACTGGCGCGCGCAAGCGCCGCATGATCGTGATGCACATCCTCTTTATAATGTGTATAGATCAGATCGATCTTTTCCTTTTCGATCAACCGTACAAGCTGCGCATTCAGATCATCCGTAAACTCCAGATACAGCGTATCGAATCCGCCGCACACCAGCTCACCGCCGATCAGGGCCGCCGCCGCCCGGCCTTCCGCCATCGCCTCGTCATCATCCCGCACCTTTTTCTGCTCCGGGCTGACAAATCCTGATTTCGTAGCCACATAGAGGATTACCCTGTCTCCCCGGTCCACATGCTTTTTCAGACTGCCGCTGCAGCCCAGTTCAATATCGTCAAAGTGAGCGCCGATTGCAAGTATATTCATATGGTTTCCTCCTTTTATGAAATTTATATATGAAATAAATTGTCTCCGGCAGTACAGGCACCGCCTCTGCCGGAACATTTAGAAATTCTTATGTCCGCAGTCCGGCTCCGGCGGGGAATGCCTGTCGGGCAGAAGGCAAAAACACAACCCTTTTCTATGCAAGATCCTCCCACCGCAAAACATCCTCTTTTTCCAGATCCCGCGCCGCCCGTCTCCCCATTATCTGTTCGAGAAACTTCGGTGCAATCCCGTATCCCGGTCTCTTTATATCCACCGCCTGAGCATCAATCCGCTCGCCTGCTTTCACGTCCCGGCAAAGTACGATGCTTTTGCGGTTATTCCGCCTTGTAGTCCGTTCGGCTTCGGCAGGCATCTTGATTCCATGTCCCCGCATTATCTCGAATGTCCGCACGGCGTCCACGATGGCCCGCATTTCATCCGGATCCGCGGAGTGCATATGATCGGGACCGTCCGCCCGCTTATCACAGGTAAAATGTTTCTCCAGCATTTGCGCGCCCATGGCGGCGGCGCAGATACAGGCCGTCGTTCCCATTGTATGATCGGAATAGCCGACTGTCAGGCGCGGAAAGGCATCACGCAATGTCTGAATGGCGCGCAGATTGACATCTTCGGGATGGGTCGGATATGCGGTAATGGCATGGAGAATGGTAATCCGGCTGTTGCCCTCCGCCAGCATGGCGTCAACGGCCTCCCGCACTTCTTCCAGTGTGCACATTCCCGTGGCATAGATCACCGGCTTGCCTTTGGAAGCGATATAGCGAAGCAGCGGCAGATTCGCCGCATCGTCCGAACCGGTCTTATAGGCATCACAGCCAAGTCGTTCCAGCAGATCCACATCGCTTTTATGCGACGGCGAAGAAAAAATATCCAGTCCTTTCTCTCTGGCACAGGCAAATACTTTCCGGTGCAGATCTTCTCCGATCGCATATTCGTCAAACAATTCAAACTGTGACGTCACACCCGTATTTTCCATGTCAAATATTGCTTTTTTGCTGGACAGTGTTTCTGCCCGGTATGTCTGCAGCTTCACCGCGTCCACGCCGCATGCCTTTGCCGCGTCGATCAGGCGCACCGCCTGTTCAAACGTCGTAAAGTTCCCGCCGATCTCCGCCACGATATAAATTTTATGTCTGTTCCGGTTCATATGCCGTCCCCTTTCTGACAATCATGTCACTATTTTTGTTTTCACGCCCTGTACGTTTCCGTCATGACTGTCAGTCCCTGCTCCAATGTATGGGAAGGATGCCAGCCCAATACGCTTTCCGCATGAGAAATATCCGCCACCACGTTATTCATCTCATTGCGCCGTGTTTCGTTTCTGCATTCCACCGGCTTATCCGTGCCCAAAATCCGCTGCACCGTTTCAATCACTTCCCCCACCGAATGGGAAATGCCCGAGCCGATATTGAATACGTCATAATCCTGCACATTTTTTACTGTCAGGAAAATGGCTTCCAACAGATCGTCCAGATAAATGTAATCCCGTTTCGGCGCCAGATCCATCACCCGGATGCATTCTTCCTCCATAGCCTGTCCGATAATCTGCGGAATCAGAAAGTCCCGTTTCTGCCCCGCGCCATACACATTAAACGGCCGGATAATACTCACCCGCACGCCGAACTGCTGCGCATAAAAGGCACAGAGTTCCTCCGCCATATATTTTGATTTCGCATACGGATTGTTCGGACGGATCGGATCCGTCTCCCGAATCGGAATACGCTCCGGCTGTCCGTAGATATATGCGCTGATATAGGTCATGGGGACATCGTGCCTCCTGCACGCTTCCAGCATGTGCAGCGTTCCCGCCATATTTGTCTCCAGAAATTCTCCCGGCTCCTCCCAGCTGCGCGGCACAAACGTCTTACCCGCCAGATGCACCACATGCCCGATTGACGCCAGGGAAAACCCTTCCACCATTTTCCGGTCCGCCACATCCAGCTCACCAGAAGATACGCCGCGTACCGATTCCCCTCTCCGTTTCAGATAAGAGACAAGCGCACGCCCGATGAAACCGCCTGCCCCCGTTACCAGAATCTTTTTTTCCACTTGGTTCCCTGCCTTTATTTTATCCTGCACTGCTGTTTTCATTGCAACATTGTTCCGCTTGCGCTGTCGTATGATTCGCATACGTATCCCATGTCGGCTCATAATCCGCGGTTGCCTGGTTTCCCCACATATCCCATCCCTGACGCACACCGCGCGCAAAAAGTTCGATCCGCGGTCCCTGACTGCAGGCTTCAATAATGGGAATGATCTCGTCCGGCTTCTGGCTGTGCTCACGCTTCATCGCCAGCAGATCACGGTCGAATGTTTGATCCTTGCTGATCCGTATCTCCCGCCACCCATACGGATATAATACTTCATCAAACTTTTTGGGGATCGGCGATTCGTTTCCGCCCGCTTTCTTCAAATCGGCCAATGTCAGCCGCAGACGCCGCAGGCAGTCCTGCAGTTCCTTCCATTCCGCCGGAAAAGCATCACATAAAATCTCCAGAGCATGTCCGTAGTTATAAAATTCATACTTTTCCAGAATGTCTTTCTCTATGTATTTTTCATAGTCCATCTATTCCCTCCGAAGCGCCTCTTCCTTATTCAAAACAGATTCCCCTTTTCTTCAGCATCTCCTCCAGGCTTCCGAACTCGCCCATATCTTCCCATGCTTTCTCTGTCACCGGATATACCCCCACTTTATCCCCACGGTCAAGGCAGATCTGTATCAGGTCGGTAATATGCATAAATGTCTCCCCGGGAATCAGGCTCAGCACTTCCGGGTTCAGAACATAGACACCCGTATTGACGAGGAAGCTCATCTCCGGCTTTTCCGAAAGGCTTTCCACCTGTCCGTCCCCATCGATATTGACGACCCCATAGGGAATGGTATAATTTTTCAGCGACGTAATCAGCGTAATGGCATTGGCATTTTCACGGTGAAATCTCATAACCTTTCCGTAATCCACATCGAGCAGAATATCACAGTTGCTGACAAAAAACGGTTCCCGGATCCGGTCCCGGACCAGATACAGGCTCCCCGCCGTCCCAAGGAACTGCCCCTCCTCCACATAATTTACCTCATAGGAGGGATGCAGATCCTGAAAATATGCTTTGATCAGATTCTTTTTATAATGAATGGACACATAAAAGCGATCGCATCCCGCATCCCGAAACGTGTCGATCACCTGCTCCAGAATGGTCGTATTCCCGATCGGCAGCAGCGGTTTGGGAAGCACCTGTGTATACGGCAGTAACCGGGTGCCTTTTCCGCCCGCCATAATTACGACCGGAGCCGTCGTCTTTTCCCCGGAATGCTTCTTTTTTTCCGGTGTCTCATAGCGGAACTGAATGTCCAGCAGACGGCCGCCCTCGTCCAGCACCGGGATTGCGTCGATCCCATGCTGCTGCATCAGCCGCATCGCGAGGCCGCGGTTTTCCCCCGTAACACTGATCGGCTGTCTGGTCATCACTTCCGTCACCGTTTCCGCCATATCTCCGTTTTTCAGTATCCACTTTCTGACATCACTGTCGGTTAATACGCCCAGAAGGATACCGCCTTCCACGATCAGGACAATCCGTTCATGTGTTTCATCCAGCACCTTGATCGCTTCCAGAATGGAAAATGTCGGTGGAATGCAGAGTTTTGCGGTCTTTTCGTTCATAGTAATCTCCCGGGTTATAGATTATAAATATCGGTCTTATAGCTGTCCATATGCTCCCGGATCCATGCGATTGTCTCCGCCAGCCCTTCTTCAAACGTATACTGCGGCGTCCATTTTGTCAGACGTTTTATCTTCTCATTGCTGCCGAGCAGCCGGTTGACTTCGCTCTTTTCCGGCCGTGTACGCTGCGTGTCGCAGACAATCTGCGCGGCGGGATTGATCTGCCTGATTAACTCATTTGCCAGATCGCCGATGGTGATCTCGCGCTGCGTGGCGATATTGATCTCCTCGCCGATCGTCCGCCCGGACACGGCAATCTCATAAAATCCGTTCACCGTATCTTTGACATAGTTAAAATCCCGCGTGGGCGTCAGGGAACCGAGCTGAATGGTTTCTTTCCCTGCCAGAAGCTGCGTCACGATCGTCGGTATCACGGCGCGCGCCGACTGTCTGGGGCCGAATGTATTAAACGGCCGCACGATCGTCACCGGCAGATGAAAGCTCCGGTAAAAGCTTTCCGCCAGCCTGTCTGCGCCGATCTTTGTCGCGGAGTACGGCGACTGCCCCTGATACGGATGCTTCTCGTCGATCGGCACATACTGCGCCGTGCCGTATACCTCCGACGTGGATGTCACCAAAACGCGTTCCGGCTCCAGATCGCGTGCCGCCTGCAGCACATTCAGCGTTCCCTTGATATTCGTATCCACATAAGAATCCGGCGAATGATAACTGAACGGAATGGCGATCAGCGCCGCCAGATGAAATACGCCGTCCACACCTTTCATTGCCTCCCGCACACCGTTGGGATCCCGGATGTCCCCCTGGAAAATTTCGATTTCCCGCAGCGTTTCCTGGGGGAAGGTATCCAGCCACCCCCATGTATTAAATGAATTATAATACGTAAATGCCTTGACTTCATAGCCTTTCCGCATCAGGTGTTCCACCAGATGACTGCCGATAAAGCCGTCCGCACCCGTTACCAAAACTTTTTTCATATCGCACCTCTTATTTCTCTGACTGCCAGATTCACAATTTCCCGCCGGCTCTTTTCCACCAGTTCCGGCTCTGCCCCTTCGATGGGGGAATATACGCACAGTGCGCTGTCCGCAAACGCTTTGAAGTAATTCCGCACCGCCTGCTCGGAAATTTCCCTGCCCTGCAGGATATCCGCAACGGCCGCTCTGCATTCATCTTCATTGCCCACCTGATAGATGCCGGGGCCATGCTCAAAGCCGCCATGGCCGAACACCAGGACCGGTCTGCCATTGGCAATGGCTTCGATGGAAACCGTTCCGGCCGGTGTCGCCGCCGCCACGCAGTGCGCCAGCAGATCCACCGAATCCACATCGCTGCTGACAAGTGTCACATTATCCGTCTGCCGCAGATCCCGGTAAAAATTTTTCGTGCGATAAGGCTGTACAAAATGCTCTTTTACATACAGCTTTATGCCATATTCCTTCAAAACGGGAGCCAGAAGCTGCACGCACAATTCCTGCTCCGCAAATACGCCCGCCTGCGGCAGTGTCGTGGCCTCGGGCTGCAAATGAAGCAGAAACAGCACGTATTTTTCCCGCTTCATGTCCGGTATCACGGCCGTCTTTTCATAATCCGCTATCCTGTCACAGGCTTTCAGCTTATGACGCACCTTTCGGATATGATAGGCGTCTTTCTTCATCCACTGCAGATTTTTCCGCAGCGGCGCTGTGCAGCCGCCGCGCAGGGAGTCCAGTATCCCGTGTTTGATGCGGGAGAGTTGTCTTTTCGCAATCTTGTCCCGCATGACATATCCCATAATCTGTCGTTTCTCTTTCCGCGCATGTTCTTTTTTGCTGCCCGAACCGAGCATAACCTGCATTTTCTTCTGCTTGTTTTCCCGCAGCAGCGCCTGATAATATTCCTCCACATCCGCCGGCAGCTCCACCGGCTGTGTGTTGCCGCACTCCCTTGCATAAGCGCTGTCCAGCCGTTCATACAGCCGGTACAAATCGTTTCCGACAAAACACCAGTGCGGCAGGTGGGTCGGCGCCAGAATACACATGGGGATTTTTTTCGCCTTCGTCAGCGCATAAATCACATAATCGTGCGTATGATGGGGAATGCCGGTCAGAAACACAAAATTTATGGCATTGCGCTCGAATACATCATTCCAGAAGCGCAGATGGTGCAGATAAAACCGTTTTGCTTCATCATACGTAAAAATATCAAAGTCCGTTATCCGGCAGAGCATTTTGACTGCCGTCGGTTCATAGGGCTCCATGGCCGCCAGCAGTTCCCGGGAAAGCGGGCGCAGCGTATTCATGTCCATACAGTATTCATATCTGGCATTGGCGCACATATCATAATCGACTTTTTCGTATTTCTGCGGATCGTATCTGTCATTTCCATCATTGTCCCGGCTCGTAAGCACACACCGCCGCAGGTGCACCGCCCGGTCGATCTCTTCCAGAATCGAAGCCTGATAGCCGTTCACCGAATCATAGCCCTGAAAAAATAAATTAATGTCCATTTTGTTTCTCCTGCACGATTCTGCCGTCCCTGACCGCAAATATCATATCACAGTTTTCGATCGTCTTGAGTCTGTGCGCAATAATCAGCATCGTCTTTCTGCCGTGGAAATTATTGATCGCTTCCATAATGGCCGCTTCCGTATCGTTGTCCAGCGCCGAAGTCGCCTCGTCCAGTATGAGCAGTTCCGGGTCATGATACAATGCTCTCGCTATCCCCAGACGCTGCCGCTGTCCGCCGGACATGCGAATGCCCCGTTCTCCGATTTCCGTGTCCAGCCCCTCCGGCTGTTCCTTTACAAACGAGGTGAGCTGCGCTTCTTCCAACACCTCCCACACCCGCTGCTCGTCCACCTTCTCCCGCGGAATGCCGAACGCCACATTGGCCCGTATCGTATCGTCAATCAGATTGATGGACTGCGGGATATAACCGATATTGTGCAGCCACCCGCGGTAGTTGGTCAGCACATCCGTTCCGTCGCATAAAATGCGTCCCTCCTGGGCGTCCAGCAGGCCGAGCATAATATCGACCAGCGTCGTCTTGCCCGCGCCGGATTTACCCACGATTCCCACCGATTTCCCGATCGGAATCCGCATATCCGCCCGGTCAAATATTTTTTTGTCGGAATTCGGATATTGATAACTGATCTGCTCGATCGTGATTTCCTCAGTAAAAGGAAGCTTTTCCCCGCCGCCCCGGTCGGCGGTTTTCGGATTGTATTCCGCTTTGACATTCTGAGGCATTTCCACATTTTCGTATACAAAATCCAGCGTAGGCTTATAGTAAGCGATATTGGCCAGATATGTGCTCATGCGGTTCGCGCAGGGCATCAGCCGCACGGCCGCCATGGCGAATGCGGTCAGCTGCGGCAGCATGCTTGTGACGCTGCGCCCGAGCGCGATCATCACTCCCAGATAAGCCAGTATCCCGCCGATGCAGACGGCTTCGATAATCAGCCGCGGCGCACTGCCGAGCACCTTCTGGCTTCTGGAGAGATCATAAAACTTTCTGCCGTTATTTTCGTATTCTTCCAGAAACGACTCCTCTTTCGCAAATATCTTTACATCCTTGATTCCCATAATGGACTGGATAATGCTGTTATACATCCGGCTCTGGCGCACCCGCGCCTCCTGCCCGATACGCCCCATCTTCGGCTTAAACAGCAGCGCGATCAGCGCCGTCACCCCGAACAGAACAAAACACATAATAACCATCATCTGAAAATCAATGACCAGCAGCACAAGGCCGAGGCAGACGGCAATGATAAATTCCGACAGAAACTGGATACATTCCAGCAGCAGGGAAAAAACGCCCGTCGTATCGCTGTACACGGTGCGCAGCACATCCGACGTATTCGCGTTCAGATAAAACTCATACGGCTTATTAAAATAAATCCGCAGCAAATCACGGGAAATCAAAAACTGACTGTTGCAGATAAAGGTATGCTGCACATGATACATAAACAGCAGGTAGGCATTTTTAAACACGAAAATAAAAATCAGCACGGCAATCATAACAATCACAAGCTGTTCCAGACTGTCCAGCCCAAGCATACGGCAGATCTCCGCCACAATCCGGTTTTCGGTAAGCACGTCCGGCTCCACAATCGCCATCACAATCGGCAGGATCATTGATACGCCAAGCGTCTCCAGTATGGCGCCGATCAGAATCAAAAACAATAAACCGGCCACACGCCGTTTCTGTTTCGCGCTCAGCACCACGCGCAATTTTTTCATAATGTCCAAATCCATAATTTATCTTCTCCCGGAGGCCCTGTCGTATGTGTACGTTCCGGCCGTTTCTCTCGTTGTCTGTCATCGTTCTTTGTGCCGGCGCCGATTCCGGCCGTGGGGGCCTCCAAATAACAGGCGCGGCAGCCCCAGTATGCGATTGCGCCGTCTGCGCCCGCGGTCCGCGTCCCACGTCTGCTGCAGATATGCCTGCAGCCGTTCACTGCCCGCCGCATACCGCCTGATTCGGTAAAGCAGCAGATTGCTCCGCTCCTGCGCTCTGACTTTCAGCGTCTTTTTCGGATACCAGAGCTGATCCAGAATTTCGGAAAAAGGAATCACATGCTGATGATTGGCTTCCAGAAAGTTTTCCAGTTCTCCGTAATCCCGCTCGCCCAGATCATTGCAGTGGATACAGATGGTATCCAGTCCCGGAGAAAGGCGCGGCCTGGCGCTTCTGCTCGGCACAAACAACAGCCCTTTTGTATAATACGGCAGATTGGCATACCCGTCGCTGACACAGGTATACTCCAGTCTGCGCAGCGCTTTCAGCGTGTTTCTGTCATATGTGTGTCCCGGCGCCATAAATATTGTAGCATTCAGGCCGTTTTTTTGCAAAATTTCCCTGCCCTTTTCCAGCTTGTCGTACTGCACTTCATACGGAAGGCCCGCAAATTCACTCGCCTTTTTCAATCCGAGCAGCCCCGCGTCCTTTGTCTCATACACATGCCGGTATCCGTGCTGCGCGATCAGCCAGCC
Source organism: uncultured Lachnospiraceae bacterium (assembly GCA_910585205.1). GTDB lineage: Bacteria > Bacillota > Clostridia > Lachnospirales > Lachnospiraceae > VSOB01. Next base: position 9,724 of record CAJUCC010000008.1, on the reverse strand, counting down.
GCTGCGCTCCAGGGAGGCCATATATTCCCAGAAGTCTTCATGATATTCTCCCCGCACAAGCGCAGCGTCGCCGTTGTCCGGCACCACACCGAGCAGCGGCCTGACCTTATATTTGTCGAAAATCGCCTTGACCCTGTAAAATTTATTCCAATCCATGTCCGGCGTAATGTCGTCAAGCCGGAAAAGACATACATTAGTCATCCGTTAAAACCCCTATCAGATTGATAATGCCCTTGACCGCTTCCGCCTTCAGCCCCACTGCATCCTCACAGTCGTAATAATACAGCTCGTCGCCGCCGAAGGACTCCTTAAACTCCGTAATGCTCTTCACCTCTTCGCGCAGGCCCGCCCCGCCCCAGTCATACACGGTCTTTCCCATCTCTTTAAAATACATCATATCCGACTTGTGCAGGTACCGGTTGGCAATGCCCACGATACGGGCGCTGACCCCTTCCCGGCGAAACTGCGACGCCGACTGGTATGAGCGGACAAATGTGTCCCCCACAATATACGTGTGATATACGAGCACTTCCCCGTCCTGCTTCGCACAGGTTATGGCAAACACGCCTGCGGCGGCATATGTCTCGATCTCTTCTTTATATTTTTCGTATGTCTCGTCTTTGATGCCCTTGCTTTTCCAAAACGCCATAAAGAAATCGCAAAACTGCGCAATATCCTGCGCCGTAATCTCTGCTCCCGTCTTATATTCCACCGTAATGTTTTCCCTGGCCGCCCGCCGGATCTGATACCGGCAGTCCTTCTGGCATTTGGCCACAAGTTCTTCTTCCGTCAGGGTCAGATCGGTAATCAGCGTCCGCACCTCGCGCAGTACCTTTCCGACCGGCTTTTTCGCCCCGCGGTAAAGAATAATGCCGTCCAGCCCGCATTTTTCCTCCGCATACCACACCTCCCGGAAATCAACGCCATGCTTTTTCTTACGATTTACGACCAACATATCCGCTCACCCTGCTTTCTATCTCTTTCTGCCACAGCCCACAGACCCGTTCCGGACTTAGTTCGGCCGCCAGCTTTGCCGCCTCACGCCCCAGTGCATCCGCATATGCCGCGTCTCCCATCACGCTGTGCAATGCCGTTGCCAGCGCCTGCTCATCCCCTACGGGAATCAAAATACCGTTTTTCCCGTTCTGTATCACGCTGCGCGGACCGCCGCAGGGACAGTCGGTAGCGATCACCGCCAGCCCCGTCGCCATCGCTTCCAGCAGCGCGTTTGGCATGCCCTCATAATCGGATACCAGAACGAAGACGGACGCCGCTTCGATTTTTTCCCGGATATTTGTCTGTCGCCCCATAAAATCCACCTTATCGTCGATTTCCAGCTCCTGCACCAGCATCCGTAGCAGCGGCTCCGTATTTTCCTCCGGCCCGCCGCCCGTGCCATGCAGCCCGCTGCCGTAAATCCGCACCCGCCAGTGCGGATAGGTCTCCTGCATATCGGCGAACACCCGCAGCAGCATTTCATGATTCTTATTGGCATCCAGCCGTCCGACCATTACGATTTCCGGCCGGCGCCGTCCTTCATAACGCGGTTTGACAAAGCTCGCATCCAGCGCGTTCGGCAGAACCGCCGCCCGGGCACGCACCGCTGCCGGAAAGGCGTCCGCAGCCTCCCGCGTCTGAAAAATCACCCCTGCTGCCCGCCGGAACAAAACATCCGCCAGCTTTTTCTGCAGCGGGGACGGATACTCCCGTGCCGGATCGCTGCGCACCGATAAAAAAACCGGAATTTGGATGCCCGCCGCAGACACTATGGCATACAGATTCATTTTTCCGACCAACGCGATAATCATATCCGGCCGTTCTTCTCTCCAGATTCGGCGCAGTCGCCAAACCCGCGCGGGCATTCTGCCCACTCTCCCCATCGGCGCACCGGCGATCTCCCTTTCCAGCAGACGCCGCCTGGCCGGAAACGATACGACATATTCTTCCGGCAGTTCCCGGGAGGTCACAAACAAGATTTCGTAACCCTGACTGTAAAAATGCGCCGCCAGATTAACCGCCACCCGCTCCGCTCCGCCTTTGCCGAGGCTGTTGATTAAAAAAGCGATTTTTTTCATATACCCTCGATATAATTCTTCCACATTCGATTGATTTTATCAGGATGCAGAGAACGGCTGAACCGATACGCCGCACTGCGCAGACGCTCCGCCAGCGCGTCATCGTCCAGAATCCGCATAATCGCCGCCGCCATCTTTTCTGCGTCTTTGACCGGTACAAGCAGGCCGCGTTCGTCCGCACCGGTCAGTATGCGCGCTCCGCCGCTCGGGCAGTCGGTCGATACGACCGGAATTCCCAGCGCAAACGCCTCCGCAACCGCATTCGGCATACCCTCAAAATCCGATGACAGAACAAAGATCCCGGCGTCTTTGATTTTCTCCGCAATATCCCGCGAATCACCCGGCAGACTGACACGCGCCGTCAGTCCCAGTCTTCGCACCTGCTCTCTGACCGCCTCCATGCAGTCACCGCCGCCGTAAATCGTCAGATGCAGCCCCTGCTCCGGGCGCTCCCGCACGACGATGGCAAACGCATCGACAAGGAGGGCATGATTTTTCACCGGATCCATCCGCCCTACCGTCACAATCTCATTTTCCCGGGTTCCCCGGAACGGTTCCCGGATATATTCCGGCGACAGCGGATTCAGCAAAATCCGCGATTTTTTGCGAACTGCTTTGGGAAAAAAATCTCTGGCTCCCTCCGACTGAAACACAACACCGTCCGCCAGACAAAACAGCACACGGGCCAGCGTGCGCTGCAGCATGCCCGGATATTCCCGCCCCGGCGCACTGCGCACCGATACAAAGACTTTTGTCCGCAGCCCCAGTCCTGCCAGCACCGCCCGGATATTGGTTTTGCCGATAAACGAGACGAGTGCATATGCGCGTGTCTTTCTCAAAAGGCGCCGCACCTGCGTAATCCGTCCCAGTGCATTGCGCAGCCTGCCGGCCGCACCGCCGCCCGCTTCCGTCTTCAGAACGATCCTGTGAATCTCCGGTTCCATCGCATACAGCCCTTCATCGGGCTCCAGCGTCACCATATAAACGCGCCAGCCCTCCCGGCAGAAATAATTGGCGAGGCTGACGATCACACGTTCCGCGCCGCCGCGGGTCAGCGTGGCAATATAAAACACGATCGTTTTCCTATCCATGATTTCCTCTGCATTTCCATTCTATCTTTTTTGCAATCGTCGGCAGGCTGATCTCCCTGTGCAGAATGTCGATCACTTCGTATGTCCCGTTCCGGTTATACGTATGAATGCCCACCGGGTGCACACCCGGGATCTCCAGTTGCTGCGGTTTTATCGTACGGTATGTATGTTCTGCAAACCCCTGCCTGTCCAGCCTGTCGATCGCATTCAGAAACAGCGCCTGACCGTAATAGTCCGTGCAGTCCTGCACGGGGCGGTAACATGCTCCGTCTTCTTCGATTACCGCACCGCCGGGACGCAGTGTCTTCGACGGCGCGGAAGCATATATTTTCTCCCGTTTTACGATGTGAAACCGTTCGTCTTCCACCCGGCAGAAATAAATTTCCAGCCGCCCCTGCGTATACGTAAAAGCATAATATCCCCGCAGTCCCGCCGCTGTCTGTGCGGTCTGCGGCGGCGCGGGAAACAGCGTTGTATCCACAGCCGCCAGATCCAATACCTGCTCCACCCGTTCCCATTCACCCGGAAAGCGGATACACCGATACAGCCGCACCTCTCCCGCATTTCTCGTCTCCGGCAGCAGATACGTATACCGGCCATACCGGAATACCTGCGGATAGGAAAGATGAAACGGTTCTTCCAGCACCGGCAGCGCCTTCTCCGGCGCATCGTCCAGGTTACGGCACCACAGCGTTCCCTTCATATCCGTCAGATTCTGCCGTTCATAGAACAGCCACGTCTTCCCCTGATGGCTGTACAGAAACGGGTCCGCCTGCGTCACATATTTTCTGCCCGATAAAAGGCGGAAACCGGCTGTCCCGTCGTGATGCAGCAGACTTTTCTCTCCGCTGCGCTTTCTGTATGCAATCACCCAGTATTCACAGGTTTTCATTCTCTGAAACCGTTCCCCGAATCCACTCATGCAAGCTCCTCATATGTCTTTACCATCTGTCTGATGTCGAATCCCCTGTTCGCAAACAGGCGGTAATCCGGCGCTCTGCGCTCCGCTGCCGCCAGTTCCCGTATCCGCTCCGCCCACGCGCATGCGGGCGCGTCCAGCGCCATCTTGTGCACGGTTTCCGTCACTACTGCGTCGTCCGTAATCACATCCGACACCAGGCATGGCAGTCCGCTGCACTGCGCCTCCACCATGGCAATCGGAAGTCCCTCATACAACGACGGAAATAAAAAGACATCCATCGCCTGCAGCAGCGCCGCCGTATCCGTCCGCACGCCGAAAAGTATCACCTCCCGCGTCAGACCGAGCACTTCCCGCTTTTCTTCAATCTGCCGGCGCATTGCCCCGTCTCCGACAAACACCATTCTGGCCCGGGGACAGGTCTTCACAAGCCCGGCCATAATATCCAGCATAAACAGGTGATTTTTCACCGGCAGCAGATTGCCGACATGCCCGATAACCAGCGCATCCTCCAGCCCTTCCTGCCGTCGCATCCGTCTCCTCGTCTTTTCGTCATAAGCAAACTGGTCCAGCCGGATTGCGTTCATAATGACTTCATATGGTCTGTCCCCGTACAGCCAGGCCCCGGCGCGGTCCGAACAGGCAAAGCGCCTTGTGCAGAGTGCATTCAGCATCGGCTGAAACAACAGATGCATCCGCACATTCGGCGTGCTTGTCGAATGCGAATGCGCAATCCGCACCTTTGCCCCGCCCAGCCGGGCCGCCAGCAAATCCAGCGCCACCGTGGAAATATCCGTATGGCGGAACACGATACGATACCGGCCTCTTTTCACAACCCGGCGGATCTCCGCAAAATTTCTGACGGAGCTGACCGATTTCCTCGTCACATAAAACAACCTGCCTCCCAGCTCTTTGATTTCCTCGTCGAAACTGACCTCCCGGTGTTCATGGACAATAAAATCAAACTGCACCTTATTGCGGTCAATATTCCTGTATACGTTCATAATAAAATTTCCGATGCCGCTCGGGGACATGGAACCGACGATATGAAGCATCCGTGTCATACATTATTTCTCCGATAAGTTTTCTTTATACCAGTCGATGGCCAGCGCGATGCCCTGCGCAAAATCGTAGGACGGCGCATACCCTAACAGCCTTTTCGCCTTGGAAATATCCGCATTGGAATGTTTGATGTCACCGGCCCGGTCCGGTCCGAAGTTCGGCTCCACCTGTCTGCCGAGCGCTTTGCACAGATCATAGTAGATGTCAATCAGATATTCCCGGCCGCCATAGGCGATATTAAAAGCTTCCCCGGCCGCTTCGGACGGCGCCAGCACCGCTTTTAAATTGGCCTCGATCACATTGTCGATATACGTGAAATCCCGCGACTGCTTCCCGTCACCGTTGATGGTGGGCGTCTCGCCGTGCAGAAGCTGACGGATAAAACGGGGAATAACCGCCGCATACGCGCCGTCCGGGTCCTGGCGCCTGCCGAATACGTTAAAATAACGCATCCCATATGTGTCCAGTCCGTATAACTTTTTATAAAGTTTTCCGTATTCCTCGCCGACCCGCTTGGTCAATGCATAGGGTGAGAGCAGATTGCCTTCCTCCCCTTCCACCTTCGGCAGTACGGGATGGTCGCCATAGACCGACGAGCTGGAGGCGTAGACAAACTTTTTTACCCCCTGCTGCCTTGCCGCTTCCATCATATTGAGTGTCCCCCGGATATTGATCTCCTCATATACCAGCGGCATTTCGATGCTCCGCGGCACACTCCCCCAGGCCGCCTGATGCAGTACATAATCCACGCCCTCGCAGGCAGCCATGCATGTATCCAGATCACGGACGTCACCTTTGAGAAACGTATAATTATCCCTGTCCGCCAAAAAATCTATATTTTCCTGCTTTCCCGTAGAGAGATTGTCCAGGCACCGCACCGTATATCCCATTTCGGTCAGCGCATCGCACAGGTTGGAGCCGATAAATCCCGCTCCCCCTGTTATGAGAAATTTACTGTTTTCCGGGAATCGAAGTTCTCTGTAATTCATCGTTTTTCGTCCTTTCATTCTGTATGCTTTGAAAGCCCAAAGCCATATTTCTTGATTGCCAGTCCCTCAGCCTGTCCGCCGGCCGTGCCGCTGCGCGACAGATACAGCTCCCGCAGACACAACAGTCCGGCGATATAAAACAGGGCTGTGTAGTAGATCATGTAACGGGAAAGACACATAATCATCAACGCCGTGGCAAACACATTGGCACAGATTGTCAGAAGGGCAAAGGACATCAGCAGGGCCGCTTTGCTCTGCCGGTCCTTCTTCCACAGGTACAGCATCAGGATGACGGCAAGCAGATACAAAATCGCTGCATAGATTCCCATGAGGAAACCGCTCGCCGCTATGGAACGGGTGAGGCCGCTGACTGCGGTTGCCAGATAATTGGAAAAATACGCACCCGCCAGACGGGGAAAGAGCTCTCTGTCCATCTGCGACGCCATATCGGCCACTTGTCGCAGTTGTTCTCCCTCGGGCACGCCCTCACGTTCCATATAGCCAAACAGACACGGCTGTTGTATTGTAAACCCAATCATATCATAATATTCCTCATAATGATATGCCCGATTCAAAATCCCTTCCGGTGCGGACGCCCGTGTCATGCCCTCCGCGTCCATCTGTGCATGCATGTCCAGAAACAGCCCGCGCTGCGACGCGTCCGACAATGCCTCCGCATCCGAGTCATCGGAAAGATACAGCAGTGTCGTCAGCATATTATAGCTGCCCGTGGCCGTTCCCGTATAGCCCTGGTGGGCGATGCCGTTATAGATGCGGTTGACCAGCCCTCTGCCGCCAAGAAAGACCAAAACAGACAGTCCCAGCAGGCAAAAGCCTTTCCATCTGCGCTGCCGCAGCGTTTCGAATACAATGACCGCGCACCAGACCGCAAAAGCGACAAGCATCTGATTTCGGGTCAGTGCCAGCAGCAAGGCCCAGAGAAAAGCGGCGCCGTAATACTTTCCCTTCCGCTCCCGCTGCGCATACAGTCCCCGTATCATGCATCCCGCAAACATGGCGGACATCGGAAACGCCAGCCCTTCCGTCAGCACCGCCTTATTCAGCACCATATGCGACGCGGAAGCCAGCGGCGTCAGCACATACGGAATCAGGGTGCACAGTCCGGTCAGAACGGTCATCGCCGTTTTCAGATGGAATGCCCGCCGCACCGACTGTGTCAAATCATAGCAAGCAGCCGCCGCAAACAGACTCTGCACCAGCATCGATACATGCAGCGCCGGCCACCGGTTAATCAGTTCCATGGCCTTCTCACTGTCCAACTGCCCCGAACTGGCCAGCCAGACAATCGTATCCTTTTCCCGGAAGAGAAATCGAAAAAAAGCGAGAAAAGCCGGGTATAACGGCTCTCTTCCATTCTGAAGAGAAATATAGGAGCCGGAATCCGGATAAATCCCGATTGGCGCAAAATACCAGAGAAGGCCGAAAAATGACAAAAAGGCGCCAAGCAGCCACCGCTGCTTCGCCCCTTCCCGTCCGCTTATTTTCGATTGTTTAAACCATATTCGTTTCATCGTTCCAGCCATTTGATAACCTGAAAGCCTTCCGCATAGGATACCCCGTTCTGCCGACCGTTATTTTCCGCATCATTTTTAAAATATGCAATTTTGTCCTCTTTTACTCTGCCGGAAACGGATTGATACTTGCGCATGGCAGCTTCCTTTTGTTCCCATACATCCGAAATATCCACAAAGAAATTCGGTGTAAACGGCGTCTCCGACTGATACCAGGTACACCGATACCCCAGAATCCCCGGCACATGCCGGCCCGCATGAATGGCAGCCCTTGCCAGCGACCTGTGATCGTGCTGAATATCACCCGGAAAATGCGTATACATTATGTCGAATTTTTCCCTTTCCATCATATGGATCAGCTTTGCGTTCAGATTATCGTCAAATTCCAGATGTAACGTCTCAAATCCCCCGCAGATGAGCCGCCCGCCGATAATGCCCGCCGCTTCCTGCGCATCCCGGAACACGACATCGTCCTTTCTGACTTCTATCCGCTCAGAATTTAAAATCCCGGAGGTGGCTGCCACAAAAAGCGTGATCTGATCTCCTCTTTGTTTATGCTTCAGAAGCGCGCCCCCGCAGCCGATTTCGATGTTGTTAAAATGTGATCCAACCGCCAGTACCTTCATAACATCAGCCTCCTTCTTCTATTCATTTTATATACAGCAGTATACCATTATTATCCATAAATGGAAACAGAAAAAATCGCCGCCGCGCTTACAGCCTCCAGTACAAATACCCTGCCGCTTCGTATTCCTTTCTGTCAAGCACGCCCTTAATATCCACCAGCACTTTTTTTCGTCCGCCGTACAGCCTGTCTGTCTGCTCCATCGTAAGCCCATCATATGCCGTATGGGAAACGGCCAGAATGACCGCATCCATATCCCGGATTGCAGACTCTTCGACAAACGTAATGCCGTATTCCCGCTCCGCTTCCGCGCGGTCCGCCACCGGATCGGTAATCAGCGGCTGAATGCCGTATTCCTGCAGTTCATGCACAATATCGATCACCTTGGTGTTTCTCGTATCCGGACAGTTTTCCTTAAAAGTAAAGCCGAGGATGGCCACCTTTGCTCCCTTTACCGGAATATTGGCACGGATCAGATTTTTGACCAGGCTTTCCGCCACATATTTTCCCATATCGTCATTGATCCGGCGCCCCGAAAGGATAATCTGGGAATGATAGCCGAGCTGTTCTGCCTTATACGTCAGATAATACGGATCCACACCGATACAATGGCCGCCCACCAGACCGGGGGAAAATTTCAGGAAATTCCACTTTGTCCCCGCCGCTTCCAGCACGGCTTTGGTATCGATTCCCATTTTATTGAAAATAATCGAAAGTTCGTTCATAAAAGCGATATTAATATCGCGCTGGCTGTTCTCAATGACCTTTGCCGCCTCGGCAACCCTGATCGAATCGGCCCTGTGCACACCGGCGGTTACGACCAGTTCATACACCTTTGCCACCTCGTCCAATGTCTCCGCATCCATGCCCGACACGATTTTGGTGATCGTTTCCAGTCTGTGCACTTTATCGCCGGGGTTGATCCGCTCCGGCGAGTAACCGATCTTAAAATCCACACCACAGATAAGCCCCGATTCCCGTTCCAGAATCGGCACACAGACATCCTCCGTCACCCCCGGATATACGGTTGACTCAAAGACAACGATCGAACCTTTCGTCAGATTGCGGCCCAGAACACGGCTGGCTCCCTCCACCGGCGTCAGATCCGGCGTATGGTCGTCGTTCACCGGCGTGGGGACCGCCACAATATGGAATTTTGCCTCCCGCAGCCGGGCCGGGTCCGCGGTAAACTCCACCCTGGTATTTCTGATAACCTCGTCCCCTACCTCATTCGTGGGATCCACGCCGTTTCGGTAGAGAGCGATCTTCTCCTCGTTTAAGTCAAAGCCCACCACCTTTATCTTACGGGCAAACGCCACCGCAATGGGCATTCCCACATAGCCCAGCCCCACCAGGGATAATTTTTCTTTTCCTTCTGCCAGATCACTGTATAAGCTCATTTTCCTCTCTCCTGTTCTTTACTGCCGCCGG
>CAJUCC010000007.1 GCA_910585205.1 uncultured Lachnospiraceae bacterium | reverse complement strand
AGCATATTTAGTAATTCTTTTGTAATTGGCTCGGCAACAACGGTTCCCTCTTTCTCATACGCAATTTTCGGCACTACTTTGGGCCGGATGGACCACCTCCCCGCTTTTTTCGGTATTTCATATTTTGCGTTTCCAATCTTCAGTTTTTCCGGCGACAATTCCAGCGCCGCCACAAAGCATCCCGCTTCTCCGCCCGCTCCCGCATGGGCTTCGCCCAACAGGCTGCCGATCACGACGATATTCTTTTTGGCCGCGATCACGGCGCCCGGGCCGACGTTTCCGATTACGACAATGCTGGACTCAATCTCCAGCGTCTGGCCGCTTTTCAGGCTGCCTTTGTAAAACTGTCCGTCATTTTCTTCTTTTTTCTCCTTATCCGCCTGGTGAATCGCTTTCAGGAAAGTCTTGTCCTTCTCTTCATCTTTTCCGACCAGACAGACAATGTTCAGGCGACAGTTATCCATAATCTGTCTGAGGAGCAATATTTCTTCTTCTGTTGTCAGAGTGCGTTTTTCAAAGGAAACCGCCATCTTTGCGCCTTTGAAAAACGCGGCCGACTCCCGGAATTTCAGCCCCACTTCCTCCAAAAGATCGGGAAATGCAAGGGTGTCATCCAGGATTACGGCAATTCCGTTTTGAAAACTTTTGATGATAACCGGACTGCTCATATATCCCTTCCTTTTCTTAATCTCCGCCTGTGCCCACGGCCTCCGGTCTGACTGCACTTCCCGTCAGAATCTGATCCTCTTCCTCCGGCTCAAAGTAATACCGGAAGACGTCTCTTGAGATTTCGGCCGCATACGCAGAATTATATCCGAACGCCACACGGGTGGCCACGGCAATTTCAGGATTCTCATACGGAGCGTAACCGACAAACAGGGCGTGATTGGCACGGTTTTTATTCTCCTGTGCCGTTCCTGTCTTGCCCGCCACGTTCACATTCATATTTTCATAATAAGCTTTGCTTTCAATCACCAGCCGCATTCCCCGGTGTACCGCGTCCCATTCATAGGACGGCAGTTCAATCCTGCGGATTACTTCCGGTGTATAATCTTTGATAATTTCGCCGTTGGTATCCGTCAGTTTGTCAAGCAGGCTCAGCTTGTAACAGGTACCGCTGTTGGCAACGGTCGTGACATACCGCGCCAGACCGGCTGTCGTCAGGTTGTGGGTTCCCTGTCCGATGGCGGAACGGACCGCGTCGAAGTCCGACAGCTCGGGTTCCGATTCCGATATTTCGATCCCGGAAGTCTCGTTCAGGCCAAACAGTTCCGCATATTCCGCCAGCTTTTCCAGACCATAGTCGCTGTCATACATGCCGTTGATACTGCCGAGACGATAAGCCATTTCGTAGAAAAACGTATTGCAGGAGTGCTCGATGGCACCGGTAACGTCGAGCTGGCCATGGCTGCCGCCGCTTGTCACGATCCAGCACCGCGGAGGCGGCGTGATTTTATCAAAAGGCCCGTAGCAGCCCAGACGTTCATTCAGGCCGATTACCCCTTCTTCCAGTCCGGCAATGGCCGAAACCATCTTGAACGTGGAACCGGGTGCGCTTCTTTGCTGTGTCGCATAGTTCCACATGGGCCGGGACAGGTCGTTTTGTAACTGATTATAGTAATCGGAATCAATCGTATTGGCAAGCCGGTTTGTGTCGTAACCCGGATAGGTGACAAGCGCCAGTACTTCGCCGCTGTTTACATCTGTCACCACACAGGAGCCGGAACACGGATCCAGGGCAAGCTGCGCCGGCGTAATGTCCAGATTTTCAATCAGATCGACCATAAAGGCATATGCGGAGATTTTGCCGCTGTCAAACTCCTGTTCTTTTCTCTCGGAGACTTCCACAATGCCCTGTTCCAGCAAAAGGCTGCAAATCTGTTTCCCGGTGATGACATCTTCCTCGATCATATACCGGTACAGTTTTTTGGCAAATTCCGTATTATTCTCCAGATTGTCAAATATGGTTGTAATCAACTGCTGATAGATTTCTTCCGAAGAAGCGTATTTGTCGTTCAGCCCGATCCGGGTGACATCAATCCAGTTCATGGCGATGGCATGATTCAGAAATTCCGCCAGGGAAATGCTCTCTTCCGTTTTCCATGCCTGGTAGATTTCGTCTGTTGTGTCGATGTCGGCGGTCTGCAGGATGCCTTTGTTCTCCGATTCCAGCATGGAGACAATATAGCTTTCGTAAACCTGATATTCTTCCGGCAGATCGCGGTAAGGAGTGCGCTTTTCTTCCAGTTCGCTGCGAAGCTGCGCAAAAACATTGTCCCTTCTGCTCAGAAAAAGATTATATACCTCTTCTTCCACAGGCTGCGCCACATTTTTCTCGAAATGTGAAATATTGATAATATTGTTATTAATCAGCGCATAATATACATCATAGATGGGAATGCGCAGATTGGCCGAAGACGAAGCGGCTTCCGCAATATTCTTGGTATTATCCAGCTTGGAGACGAGAATACCGGCGATCTTCTGTTCCAGAATGTTGTAAACCGCTTTCTGCAGCTCCCGGTCTATGGTCAGGTACAGATCACTGCCCGCGGCAGGTTCTGTCCGCTCCGTGATCTCGATGACTTTTCCGAGGTTGTCCACATACATGATCTCGGAGCCTTTTTTTCCCTGCAGATCAGTCTCCATCACCTTCTCAATGCCGGATTTCCCGACCGTATCGGTGGCGGTATAGGAGTCGTCTGTCAGAGAAAGCTCTGCCAGTTCATCCTGCGAGATTCTTCCCGTGTAACCCAGAATATGAGAAAAATAGACGCTGTCCACATATTTGCGCACGGTGTCTTCCGCGATGGCAACGCCTTCCAGCATATCGCTGTTTTCCATAACGACGGCCACCGTTTTTTCGTTGACGTCATAGGCAACCGTAGTTGCCACATACTTCTGGTAACTGTTGGCGCTCATCGCATAGCGGATATTGATGATTTTCAACAGTTCTTCTTTTGTATAACCCTGTCCGGGGACGAAACTTTTGCGGTCGTCCGGATCGGTGTATTCACCGATGGCATAACGGTCCGTTCCGGCCAGATATTCGATCACTTCATCCGGCGTGGAGGTTTTCATGGAATAGTCCAGCTTATCGACGGTATCCATGCCGTATACGTCCGCCAGAAAACGCAGTCTCGCCGTATCTTCCACCGTAAACTGAAAATGATTGTCCTTATCCAGAACAATATTGAAATCATTGGTAATTTTGTCCCCGTTTTTTTCGATAATCCGGATCAGATTGTGGATTGTTTCATTCAATCGCTGATTTTTGGTACGGCCCGATTCGTACACGTCTTCAATCGTCACATTGTAGGCCAGTTCATTGTAAGCCAGAAGTTCGCCGTTGCGGTCATAAATATTCCCCCGCGTGCTGGCAATATAGCGCTCTTTTCGTATCTTGAGTTTAAAATTGTCCATATATTCCGCGCCGTGCACAATCTGGAGCGTAAAAACCCGATGCAGAAGCGTCCCGCAAAGCACACAGAAACATATGATAAGAACAAACAGTCTCGATGTAATCAGGCCGAGAAACCGCTCTTTCAGATTATCAAACAAATTTTTTCTCACTCCTTTTCTCATGCGCCGCAAGCTTCTGGTCAATCCGCAGAATCAGCGGATACAGGATCAGAGAAATTCCTATCGTATATACAACCTCCGGAATCATGATATGAAACAGATAAAAACCGATATGGAAACGGCTCCGAAGGAGAAAAAGCAGACAATAGTTAATAATATTAAATGTCAGATCGCTGGCGGCGATCAGGCCGAGCGGCAGTTTCACGTCTTCCGGGAAAAAGATTTTCCGAAAACTGCCGTTTATGTAGCCGATATACATATAGATCAGGGCGTTAAAACCGATCGCTTCTCCAAAAAATATATCCAGAAGCAGTCCCGAAAAGAGCCCGGTCAAAAGCCCGCTCTTTCTGCCGCCCATAAACCCGTAGGAGGCCGTCAGGATCATAAGCAGATTCGGTTTGATTCCGCCAAAGGAAAGTGTGTGGAATACCGTGCACTGAAGCAGAAAGCAGACCAGAATCAATATACCGATCAAAAATTTGCGTATCATGCCGTATCCTTTCTCAGTCTTCCAGGCTCTGTTTCTTCTCCAGAATAACGAGCACTTCTTCTAAATGCTGAAAATCAACTGCCGGCGTCGCATAACCGGACTTTGTCAGATTATTGGAATCCATTTCCATCGTGCTGATATAGCCGATCAGGATGCCGGGGAGGTATTTGTCACTGATATTCGATGTGACAATCTTATCGCCCGCCGCCACCTGATTGTCACTGTCCACGAGCTGTTCAAACCGTATCAGCCCTTCATTCATCAGCTCCAGGTCGCCGGAAACGATCAGATTGTCGGATGTGGACAATACCATGCCGCTGACATTGGAATTGTCGTTGATGATGGAAGTGACTTTGGACCAGTTTTTACCGACGGATACGATTCTGCCGACCAAGCCGCTGCCGGCCATGACATTCATATCGACTTCCAGACCGTCTTCCTCTCCTTTGTTGATGGTAAAGGAATGAAACCAGTTTCCGCCGTCCCACCCGATAATGCGGGCCCCGACTTTCTCATAACCGGCATATTCCGCGTCCAGCTTGTACAGTTCCCGCAGATTGTTCAGTTCGTATTTTTCCTGCTGTAATATCGTGTTCTCGATGGTCAGTTCATCGACCTGCCGCCGTAATTCCTGATTTTCTTCCAGCAGCATTCTGATCTGGGCCAGTTCGTCGGATTTGTCGCTGAGCCAGGAACCCACTTCGGTGATACCGTTTTGAAACGGTACGGTGACATAACCTGCCACGGCGCTGACGGGGCCTTCGAACAGATCCGTCGTAAATGTCACGACCATCAGACAGATACAGAGAATCGTGATAATCAGGAGAAGGTACTTGCTTGGCAGCGTAAACTTTTCTCCCTTTCTTCTGATGATAGGACTCATTGCTTATTTACCCATTCCTTCAATCGCATAGGCTACGGATTTGTAATTGTCGTCTTTGATAATCCGGGACAGACCGATGGCAACGCTGGCGATCGGCTGTTCCGCCATGTTCACCTGCAGCCCGGTTCCCTTGCTGATTAATTCGCCCAGATGGCTGACCTGTGAAGCGCCGCCGGTGAAATATACGCCGTGGCGGTAAATGTCGGCCGCCAGTTCCGGGGGCGTCCGCTCCAGAATAACCTTGATATTGTCAATAATCGTACTGAAATGTTCATATAACGCTTCATCCACAAGAGAAGTCGGGATTTCCCGCTCCACCGGCAGACCGGTGACAATATCGCGCCCATAGACAACCGCGCCCTTGCCCTCCTGTTCCAGATCCCGCAGGGATATTTTTACATTTTCGGCCGTTTTTCCGCCGATAATCAGGCTGAATTCTTTTCTGACAGCCGAGCGGATGGCTTCGTCGAACTTTTTGCCGCCCACGTTAATCAGGTGGCTCAGGACAATGCCGCCCAGAGACAGAATCGAGATTTCCGTGGTATCATACCCCACGTTCACAAGGAGAACACCCTGTGCATTTTTTACGTCAATATCCATCCCCAGACCGTCGGCAATGGCTTTTTCCACCACCATAATCTTTTTGGCCTTGACGTTGGCGTCTTTAATCAGATCATAAAATGCACGTTTCTCCACCTCCGTTATATCGGTGGGAACCGCCACATAATAATCCGCGCCCTTGACATTTCCTTTTGTCAGATCATTGATAAAGAATTTCACAAGCGTTTCCATATTTTTAATGTCCGCAATCACGCCGTTACAGAGCGGATAGGAAATATGGATATTGCCGGGCGCCTTTTCGTACATCTCGAAGGCGGAATTTCCGTAAGCAAATAACGTATTTTTATTTTCAATGGCGATCATATTTTTCTCGATCATAATACTGTCGTCTGCTTTGCTGTAAATCTTGATATTGTTGGTACCCAGATCGATACCAAATGCACTGTTTGCCAATTCAACTGCCCCTTTCTTCTACAAGTAACCCATTTCTTTAAAACTGAAATATTTTTTATCTCCGATAATAATATGGTCAATCAACGGAATTTCAATCAGTTCTGCCGCTTTTTTAATCTGCTGCGTCGCAAGAATATCGCGCTCGCCCGGCGCGGGATCGCCGCCCGGGTGGTTGTGCAAAAGCATAATATAGACAGCGCCAAACCGCAGCGCCGTCAGAAAGATCTCTCTGGGAGAGATCAAAGACACATTGACCGTCCCTTCGGACAGTATATGCTCACCGATCAGATGATTCCGGTTATCCATCAGTAACAGGAGAACTTTTTCCCGCTCGGAATGCCGCAGGCGCTCCATATAGTAATCGGCCACGGTTTCCGGTCTGGTAATCTGCAGTGTTTCCCGGGCCGTTTTCTGTGCAATCCGGGACGACAGTTCCGCGATGCATTTCAGTTTGATCGCTTTGACCTGCCCGATTCCGCGAATACGCATCAGCTCTGCGAGTGATACGTGATAAAGGCCGAGGATGCCGTTTCTGCGTTCTCCCGACAAAGACAGCACCTTATTGGCAATGGATACCGTATCTTCTCCCACCGTTCCCGTCCGGAGAATAATGGCGAGAAGCTCCGCATCCGAAAGCTGCTCTGCCCCTTTTTCCAGATATTTTTCGTAAGGCCCGTCTCTGTGAAGAACGGCGCTCTCCGCTTTCTGTTGATTCCGTTTTTGCTGTTTATCCTGCATAAATTTAATTTTTTCTGCCCGGACAAACCCCGATTTCCTGATTCTGCCATGCCGCTTTCGGAAAAGCGGCATATTTGTACGTTGTTAATATTACCACAAATCCCATTTTCTGTATATAAAATTTCAGGAAAATTTTTCGACCTTTTTTATGAAAAAGGTCCTTTTATCAGACCTTTTTCGACCAAAAACTGCAGCGTTTTCAAAATGCCGAACTTGGCATGCTGCCATGTCAGCCCGCCCTGAAAATATACGGCATAAGGCGGCTTGATCGGCCCGTCCGCGGAAAGCTCGATCGAGGCGCCGGAGACAAAAGCGCCCGCCGCCATAATCACCTGACTGTCATAGCCGGGCATATCCCAGGGATACGGCGTCACATGACTGTCCACCGGCGCCGCGGCCTGAATTCCCTGACAGAAAGCGATCACCATCTCCGGATCGCCGAATGAGACCGCCTGGATAATGTCATGCCGGGATTCGCTCCCGCCCGGGATCACCGTAAATCCAAGCCTCTCATAGAGATTTGCCGCGAAAACGGCGCCCTTTAAAGCGCCCGCCGTCACGGACGGCGCCAGAAACAATCCCTGATAAAAAGAAGGCAGCGCGGAAAGTGACGCGCCCACTTCCCGGCCCAGTCCCGGGGAAGTCAGACGAAAGGCCGCATTTTCGATGCACTCTTTTGTTCCGGCCAGATACCCGCCGATCGGCGCCAGCCCGCCGCCGGGGTTTTTAATCAGGGAGCCGACGACCAGATCCGCTCCCACGTCGGTCGGCTCTTGTGTTTCCACAAATTCGCCGTAACAGTTGTCCACCATACAGATTACATCCGGCCGGCGCGCCTTGATAAAGGCAATCAGCTCCCCGATGCGTGCCACCGAGAGCGTCGGCCGTGTCTGATACCCCTTGGAACGCTGAATGGTGACAAGGCGTGTTTTTTCGTTCAAAGCCTTTTCGATGCCCGGATAATCAAAACCGCCGTCCGCCAGCAGATCGACCTGCCGGTAAGAAATGCCGTATTCCCGCAGGGAACCTCTGGACGGGCGGATACCGATCACCTCTTCGAGCGTATCATACGGTTTCCCGACCGGGGAAAGCAGTTCGTCGCCCGGGCGCAGATTGCTCATCAGCGCCAGCGCCAGCGCGTGCGTCCCGCATGTGATCTGCGGGCGCACAAGTGCGTCTTGCGTATGAAACACCGCGGCATATACCTGTTCCAGTGTCTCCCGTCCCAGATCATTGTAGCCATATCCGGTTGTGCCCTGCAGACATGCCTCACTCACTTTCGCCTTCTGCATCGCTTCCAGCACTTTCAGTTGATTGTATTCCGCAATCGCATCGATCTCCGCAAACCGCTCCGCAAGCTCTGCCAATATCCGCTCTCCGAAGTCATATACCGCCCGCGAAATCCCCATTGACCGATATGGTCTATAGCGCATTTCCCGCATATTCTCCTGTGTCGGCCGCTTTTCTCCTGTATTCATATCCGTATTCCTCTCTCTTTTATCTTCTCCTGCATAAATGCCAGAACAGCCGCTTCCTCATCGCGGAATTGTCCCTTGTCAATCCAGATAACATCGCGCTCCCGCCGGAACCAGGTAAGCTGCCGCTTCGCAAAATGCCGTGTATCCCGCTTAATCCGGTAAACGGCGTCTTCCAACGTCATCTCTTTGTCCAGATACGCCAAAATCTCCTTATAGCCAAGTCCCTGCATGGAAACCATATCCCGCCGGCATCCCATTGCCCGCAGCCGGATAACTTCCTCCACAAGCCCGTCCGCCAGCATTTCCTCCACCCGCCGGTCGATCCGCTCATAAATCCGCTGTCTGTCATCGTTCAAGACAAAATAGCAGGCATTGTATTGGCTTTCTTTCTTATGCTGTGTCTCGTTATGCGCCGAAATCGGCTCCCCGGTCAGGTGATAATATTCCAGTGCCCGGATAACCCGTTTCCGGTTATGCGGGTGAATGGCATCGGCCGATACCGGGTCGCAGCGGCGCAGCATATCATGAACGGATTCCGCACCCTGTTGCGCAAAAAGCCGTTCCAGCCGTTCCCGATATGCACCGTCCTGCGCCTCTTCGGTAAAATCAATGCCATAGAGTACCGCCTGAATATAAAACCCCGTACCGCCCGCCAGAATGGGAATATGCCCGCGGCCGCATATTTCCCGGACGGCCGTTTCGGCATATCGCTGAAACAGCATAATGTTAAAGCTTTCCCACGGTTCCAGAATATCGATCAGATGATGGGGAACCCCCTGCATCTCCTGCGGCGTAATCTTGGCGGAACCGATATTCATATGCCGGTAAACCTGCATGGAATCGGCGGAAATGATTTCGCCGCCAATCCGTTGTGCGAGAGAAACCGACAGACGGGTTTTACCGACCGCCGTGGGGCCGGTAAGAATAATCAGAGGGGAATTGGTATTGGCGTTCAAAAAGTTTGGCTCCTTTCCTGTGGTCGGCTCCGGCGTATGGTGTCGAATATGATTGCATCGGTGCGTAAATATTGGTTTTACATCAGGTTTATTGATACAGCACTTTTTCAAATCATAGATTATTTGGATTTATGATAAAATTATATTTTTTCAGATCACCGTTGATCGTTCTTCCTTTATAATACCCATCATAATTATAATAGTATTCTTTTTGTCCGTTTTCTCCTGTCACCTGATAAAAGTAATCGCCGTTATGTATTTTCTTTGTCGCATACTTTTCAAAATTTAACCACTGCCCCAAAATTATATCCGTATACATTCTTGCATTCTTAGTATATTCATCTAATTCTATTGTATCTAAATAATATTGTGAAACAACATACGTTACCGCATATTTTCCGTATCGTAATGCATTGCCAAATGTATTGATTCCATATTTGTTATTTTTTGTTTTGGCAAAGTTCTTTTCGAGTTCCGTTAAATACAGATGACAGAAGTATCCATACATATATTTTCTGTAGATATTCGTATCAAGAAAAATCTGATTAAAATGCTCCGACTTAAATAAAAATTCATCTCCGTTTCTTCTTGCCTTTGCGATTTCTCCCTGTATACTGGACGCTACACGCATAAATACAGTCCGGTCAACAATTTTATCCCGCGTAATAAAGTTATGATTTAAGCCGTCATAAAACTCACCCATTTTTCTATTATAAAAATATCCAAAATCTCTGTAAATATTTTGTTGATATTCGATCTGTATTCTGTCATTTGCTCTTCGATCAACTTCTTTTACGGGTGTTTGTTCATTGGTTGCCTTAGACAGTTCTTCGATTAACAGCAGTTTATCTTTTTCTTTATACTCTCCTAAAAAAGTAATGATTTTCACCAATACCTCTTTTCCGTCAAAATATTCAATATAATCCGGATCATCTTCGTAAATAGATGCTATTGTATATGCCGTTTGTCCTCCGTTCACAATCTGCGGATTTTTTATAACCAGTTGTGCGGTATCTTTTATCGCTACCTTGGAACTGAAATCAGTATCATCGGACAATATTGTTATACCATTATTGTATAATGCAATTTCGTTGGTTATCTTATCTTTTATTGTACTTTTAATTTTAGGATTTATCGTATTATTATTCAGGCTTAGAAAACATCTTGGATTGAACTTTAAAATAGAGTTTTTATATTTTGCCACAACCTTTGCAATCTCAAGTACCGGAACAAAGGCCACCATTATCTTACATGCTCCATACTTTGTCTGAACCGTATAGCTGATACGCCCGTCATTATTTTCCTTATTTGTCAGAGAAAGCCTTATCTTTATTTCATCTGCACTGTAATAACAACCTGTGACAACCGGAAAAACCAATTCATTATAACAGCGTTCGTAATTGAAAACTTCTACGGGAAATCCTCCGGAAAGCTTTTTTATTTGAGAAGGCTTATACTTCTCTTTTTTTATGTTAGCCAAAATAATAACCCGGTAGCCGTATCTGCCAATATCATCGATGGAACTTATTGTTTGAGACATTTTCTTTATTTTACTGTTATAGGAAACACCGTCTTCATCCTCTGTTTCGCCGTCAAGAATTCGGTCTGTATCCATTTTCAATATTTCATCTAGCTCAATACTCTT
>CAJUCC010000006.1 GCA_910585205.1 uncultured Lachnospiraceae bacterium | reverse complement strand
TTAATGCCCAGATAGCTCAGTTGGTAGAGCAGAGGACTGAAAATCCTCGTGTCACTGGTTCGATTCCGGTTCTGGGCATTTTGTTTTGTAAAAGAAAAATAATTATGATTTCCGGGACACTAGCTCAGGTGGTAGAGCACTTGACTTTTAATCAAGTTGTCGGGGGTTCGAATCCCCCGTGTCTCATAAAAAGGCGCTGATATTCCTGCAAGACGGATATGTCAGTGCCTTTTTTGTGATTGTGTTTGACAGCGAAAATGCGGCGTGCTATAATCCCGGTGACACGGTGAATCATAAGAGAGAATGGGGCGATACGAATGAAAGAACAGATTAGCCGGGAAGAAGCGCTGGCCTTACTGCGAAAATATAATAAGGAACCTTTTCATATTCAGCATGCCTTAACGGTTGAAGGGGTAATGAAATGGTATGCAAAGGAACTGGGGTATGCGGACGCGGAGGCATATTGGGGAATTGTAGGCCTTCTGCATGATATTGACTTTGAATTATATCCGGAGGAACATTGCCTGAAGGCACCGCAGCTGCTGGCCGAAGCAGGCATAGGTGAGGACATGATTCATGCCGTGTGCAGTCACGGATATGGCCTGACCGTTGATGTGGAGCCGGTTCATGAGATGGAAAAGGTATTGTATGCTGTCGATGAACTGACCGGTCTGATCTGGGCAGCGGCTTTGATCCGGCCTTCGAAGAGTGTACAGGACATGGAAGTGAAGTCTCTGCGGAAAAAGTATAAAAGTCCTGCATTTGCAGCGGGATGTTCCAGAGAAGTGATTGAAAAAGGCGCTGCAATGCTCGGATATGAATTGTCCGATTTGCTGGAAAAAACGCTGTGTGCGATGCGCTCCTGTGAGCAGGCAGTTGCAGAGGAGACGGAACGGATCGGATAGCGGGTTTTGTAATCGGGGAGTGAAGGCAATGCCGGAATGGCTTTCAAGGACGCAGTTATTGCTTGGTAAAGAGAAGATAGAACGACTCTGTGGCGCACGGGTGGCCGTATTTGGCATCGGCGGTGTGGGAGGCTACGCGGTGGAGGCTTTGGCGAGAAGCGGAATCGGCACGCTGGATCTGATTGACCATGACAGAGTAAGTGCGAGCAATCTTAACCGCCAGATCATTGCCACGGAAAAGACGGTCGGGCAATATAAGGTGGATGCGGCAAAGGAACGGATTCGCGACATCAATCCGGGCGCGGTGGTTCATGTACATAAAGTTTTTTTTACACCGGAGACGGCGCAGGCATTTGACTTTACCCGTTATGACTATGTTGTGGATGCCATTGACACCGTAACGGGAAAGCTGGAACTGGCAGAGCGGGCATGTCGGTGCCGGATTCCCATAATCAGCTCCATGGGAGCGGGCAATAAAATGGATCCGACGGCGTTTCAGGTGGCAGATATTTCGCAGACGTCGGTTTGCCCGTTGGCGCGGGTTATGCGCAGAGAATTAAAAAAAAGAGGAATTTATCATTTAAAAGTGGTATATTCTACAGAAAAACCGATGATACTGACAGAGTGCGGCGAGGCCGGCCGGGAAACGGAACAGGGTATAACCGAAGACGCATTCGTGTCAAAAAAACCGATACCGGGCAGCAATGCGTTTGTGCCTTCTGTGGCCGGACTGATTATGGCAGGTGAAGTGGTAAAGGATTTGACAAAATTTAGATAAAATTCCAGTAATATTTTTTTTCATCATATTGTGTTTATCAGAAAAAGCATATAAAATGGAAAATAGAAATACATATAAACTGGGTGATTCAAATTGGATAAGAAAATAAAAAGAAAAATTATTTTGTTAAGCGGAATTGCTGTGATATGTGTGGTTTTTTGTATTTATCTGGCTGTTTCGCTGTTTTTTATGAGCCACTATTTTCCCGGAACGATGATTGGAAATCTGGACTGCAGCGGCAAGACGCCGGGTGAAGTGGAAAAGCTGATCGCAGACAAGGCGGAAAATTATAAACTGACGATTCGGGGCAGAGAAGAAACGGAAGCGGTTCTGGAAGGCGCGCAGATCCAGGTGCAGTTTGTGCTTGACAACACACTGCAGGGGATTTTAAACCGGCAAAACGGATATGCCTGGCCGGCCGCTCTCGGAAAGCAGACCCCGTATGATATGCCTGTCACGGTGAGCTATGACGAGGCGCTTTTGGATGAGCGGATTTCGGAAATGCTGATTTTTCAGAGACAGAATATGCGCAGCCCCGTCAACGCCTATATCGGAGAATATGACCGGGAAAGCGGCAGGTTTCCCGTGATAGCGGAAGACAAGGGCACGGTTGTCGATTTGGGAAAGGCTAAAAAAGCGATTGTTTCCGCACTTGGCGATATGAAAGAGGAACTGGTGCTGGAAGAGAGCGACTGTTATAAAAAACCGGAAATTGCCAGTGACAATGCGGAATTGGTTCGTTTTAGCAGCCGCCTGAACCGCTTTGTGTCAAGCAGGATTGTATATGACTGGCATGGAATGGAGGAAGTCGTTGACGGTGATCTGATTCAGGAATGGCTGGACATCGACTGGGATAACCGGCATGTCAGCATTGACGCACAGGCCGTACGCGAGTATATCAACGGATTGTCCAAAAAGCACGATACGTTCGGGAAGGAACGGGAATTCCGAACCAGCGAAGGCAGGATGATTACGCTGAAGCCGGGCAGTTACGGATGGCGGGTGGACCGGGCGAAAGAAACGGAAAAGTTGGTCAAACTGATCCGCGCAGGCAGCCAGGTCAGCCGGGAGCCGGAATATCTCTATATGGCGGCCGCAAAGGGAGAAAATGATATTGGAGACTCCTATGTGGAGATTAATCTGACGGCGCAGCATTTATATTTGTATGTGGAAGGCGAGCTGATTACGGAAAGTGACTTTGTGTCGGGGAATGTTTCGCGGGGATATACGACGCCTGCCGGCGTGTACAGTCTCACATATAAGACGCTGAACGCTACGCTGCGGGGGCCGGGGTATGCGACACCGGTGGATTTCTGGATGCCGTTTAACGGGAATATCGGCATGCATGACGCGAGTTGGCGGCGGCAGTTCGGCGGCAATATTTATCTGCGCAACGGCTCGCACGGCTGTGTAAATCTTCCGCGGGAAGAAGCCGAAAAGATATATGAGCAGGTATACAAAGGATTTCCGATTGTCTGCTATAATGAGGATACGGGAAAAGGGAATGCCGTAAATCACAAAGATAATACGGCGCCCGTGACACCGACGGATAATGCACCGGGTACGGAGGCGGATCCCAATGCAGGGGTTGTACTGCCGGGTGTTGACCCCAATACGGGATTGATAATTGATCCCAATACAGGCTTGATTATAGATCCCGGCACGGGTCAGCCGGTTGTTCCCAATACAGGTACAGAAGGAACGCCGCTTCCGGCGCCGGCGCCCGGCGGAGAAGGCACTCCCGAAGCGGGAACGACACCCGATACAGAGGCGATACCGAATGCGGGCGTGAGTCCCGATGCGGTACCGGACACCGGTGCGGAAAATCCGGCGGTTCCCGGCGCGGGTGATATTCCGCCTGCGGCCGCCGGAGAAGGAACGGTGGTTCCCGGCGTGCAGCCCTGACAGGAAACGGTATGCGGAGAAAAACATGAATGGTATTGACGATATAATCAAAAAAGACGGTATGGATATTCTGCTGTCGGAGCATCATAAAAATACGAAAAGAGATATACAGCACGGCACTATGTCGGTACGCCGGCATACGATCAATGTGGCCAGGCACAGCGTATTGTTTTGTAAAAAACTGGGGATCTCCTGTGACCGGCGTGCGCTCGTGCGGGGAGCTTTGCTCCATGACTATTTTCAGTATGACTGGCATGACAGAGATCACGCCAATATTTTCAGATTACACGGGATACACCATCCGGGGATTGCGCTGCGGAATGCGGAGAAGGAGTTTCGGCTCTCGGAAGTGGAAAAGGACATCATCAAAAAGCATATGTGGCCGTTGACCGTTGTACCGCCTTCCTGCCGGGAGGCATGGATTGTGTCGATGGCGGATAAATACTGTTCCCTGATGGAGACGGTAAGGCTTCACGGAAAGCATTACAGGAGGCATCAGAACAGGTAAGTGGAACATTTGTATGAAAAGCTCATTCGAAACCGTCTGTCCGGCCGGTATCCCTGCCATATGCCGGGACATAAGCGGAATATGGCAGAGTTTCCGATGGCTGAATATTATGGGATTGATATAACCGAGATTGACGGATTTGACAATCTGCATCATCCTGAGGGAGTTATAAAAGATATTATGGAGCGGGCCGCGCGGCTGTTCGGCGCGGAAACCTATCTGTTGGTAAACGGAAGCACAGGCGGTATTTTAAGCGCCGTGTCTGCCGTACTGCGCCGGGAGGATACGCTGCTGATGGCGCGCAACTGCCATAAATCCGCTTATCATGCCGCTTATCTGCGCGCATGCAAAGTCCGCTATGTATATCCGGCCTGCCTGGAGCATTACGGGATATGCGGCGCGGTTTCGGCAGAAGATGTGGAGCGGCGCCTGCGCCGGTATCCGGAAATCCGGGCAGTATTCGTGACTTCTCCGACATACGACGGCGTGGTGTCCGATGTGAAAGGCATTGTCAGACAGGCGCACGCCCGGGGGATTCCCGTTATCGTGGACGAAGCGCACGGAGCACATTTTGCGCTGGATGCCCGTTTTCCTGAGAGCGCCGTCGATCTGGGGGCCGATCTGGTCATCCACAGCATTCATAAAACACTGCCGGCTTTGACGCAGACAGCCCTTTTGCATGTACAGGGCGATCTGGTGGACCGGGACAGGCTGTGCCGCTTTCTCGGCATGTATCAGACAAGCAGCCCTTCGTATATTCTGCTGGCGGCAATCGAACAGTGCCTTGTTATTCTGGAGGAAAAAGGGCCGGCGCTGTGTGAAGCATTTTTCCGGCGCAACGCCGTTTTTGAGAAACGGGCGAGGGAATTGCGGCATTTGCATGTACTGTCGGCGGAGGCGGAACATTTTCGGGGGAACGGACTATTTGATTTTGATACGGGAAAAAAAGTTATATCGGCGGCCGGTACCGCGCTGCAGGGAAACGAGTTGTATGATCTGCTGCGGGACCGTTACGGATTGCAGATGGAAATGGCGGGACAGACATATGTCACCGCTATTATGACAGTGATGGACAGTGCTGCGGGATTTTCGCGTCTGGCAGATGCGCTGCACGAAATCGACGGTACACTGGCAAAAGACAATTCCGTATCGCAGAAAAAAATACAGGATCTTGTGGGCGGCTCTGCCGCCTCGGCGGATTTGCAGACAGAGCAGGCGGCATATACTGTGTGTGAGGCCATAGAAAGAGAACAGGAAACGATTGATCTGGAGGAATGCGAGGGAAGGATTGCGGGGGAATGGATTACCGTTTATCCGCCGGGCATTCCGCTGATCGTGCCGGGAGAGATTTTTACGGAGGCGTTGATCGGAAAACTGCGCTCCTGCAGAATGCAGGGATTTTTGATAGAAGGTATGCGAGGCAATGACCGGAAAGTGTGTGTGGTCAGGAAGGAGATTTATGCGTAAAACAAAGATTGTATGTACAATAGGACCGGCGAGCGAGAGTGAGGAAAAGCTGCGGCAGTTGATGAAGGCCGGTATGAACGTGGCACGGTTTAATTTTTCCCACGGAACACATGAGGAGCATAAGACAAAATTCGGAAGAATCGTGAAAGTGAGTGAAGAACTGGGCCTCTCCGTCGCTACCATGCTGGATACGAAGGGGCCGGAGATCCGTCTGCGGGATTTCGACGGCGGAAAAGCGGAACTGGCGGCCGGTCAGGAATTTATCCTGACGACGGAAGAGGTAATGGGGAGCCGGGAACGCGCGTCGATCACGTATCGGAATCTGAAACGGGATGTGGGACCCGGGGCACGGATTTTGATTGACGACGGCAAAATCGAAATGGAAGTCCGGGAGATCAGAGGGGAGGAGATTTGCTGCGTTGTCAAAAACGGCGGGATTGTTTCCAACCATAAGGGGATCAATGTGCCGGACGTTGTCTTATCCATGCCCTATGTCAGCGATGTGGACAGAGAGGATATTCTGTTCGGTATCGGACTTGGATTTGACTTTATCGCGGCATCGTTTGTCAGGACAAAGGACGATATACTGGCTCTGCGGGAGATACTGGACGCGCATAAGAGTCCCATGAAGATTATTGCGAAGATCGAAAGTATGCAGGGGATCCGTAATCTGGAAGAAATTCTTTCCGTTTCGGACGGCATCATGGTGGCCCGGGGCGACATGGGTGTGGAACTGCCGCCGGAGGAAGTGCCCGTCATTCAGAAAAAGATGATTAAGATGGCAGTGGCGGCGGGTAAGCATGTGATTACGGCGACGCAGATGCTGGAATCCATGATTCACAATCCACGGCCGACGAGAGCGGAGACAAACGATGTGGCGAATGCCATTTATGACGGTACCACGGCCATTATGCTGTCGGGAGAGAGTGCAGCGGGAAAATATCCGGTGGAAGCAGTGGAAACGATGGCGAAAATTGCGGAGCGGACGGAACAGGATATTGATTATACGGGCAGAATGCTGCGGTACGGACCCAAGGCGCCGGTTGATGTGACGACTGCCATTTCCTATGCGACATGTACGACTGCCATGCAGCTGCATGCGGAGGCCATCATCACCGTTACGATGTCCGGTTTTACGGCAGGCATGATCGCGCGGTATAAACCGGAAAATCCGATAATCGGCTGCAGCGTCAATCCCAGGGTATGCCGCCAGATGGCGCTTTTATGGGGTGTGACGCCTGTGCTGATGGGCAGGGAAGATAACACAAAAGATTTGTTTGATGATGCGATCCGGCTTGCGAAAAAACATGAACTCGTTCATAATGAAGGTACGGTAGTGCTGACAGCGGGTGTACCCCTCGGCGTGTCGGGCAGTACCAATATGATACAGGTGCTGGAACTGTAGAGGAACGGAATGGGTAAGATTTTTCATATAATGGGAAAAAGCTCCACCGGTAAGGACACGGTCTATAAAAAACTGCTGGAACGGGAAGCGGGCAGATTCCGTACCATTGTGATGTATACGACCCGTCCCCGCCGGGACGGGGAGCGAAACGGCGTGGAGTATTTTTTTGTCGATGAAAACCGCCTGCGGGAATTCGAAGCGGAAAAAAGACTGATCGAGCTGCGATCGTATCATACGGTTCAGGGCGTCTGGCATTATTTTACGGTCAGAGACGAACAGATTGATCCGCAGCGATATGATTATCTGGTGATCGGTACACTGGAATCCTATAACGGCATGCGGCGGTATTTCGGGAAAGAAAGCCTTGTCCCCATTTTGATCGAGCTGGATGACGGGGTCCGGCTGCAGCGGGCGCTGGATCGGGAAAAACTGCAAAAGCACCCCCGTTATCAGGAACTTTGCAGACGGTTTCTGGCGGATGAGGCGGATTTTTCCGAGCGGAAGCTGGAGGAGGCGGAAATCGGAAAACGGTTCCGCAACGATGATCTGGAACGGTGCCTTTCGGAGATTCGGGAATATATGGAGAAGTGGAGGTAATCCGTATGGATATTAAAGTAAATCCGCTTTCGACTCCTGCGCCGGTTGAACAGGGGCAGCAGTTGCAGCAGAGCGACGGCAGCTTTAAGTTCACGCTGGCGAGCCATATCGAGGAGGCCGGGCTGCAGGAACGACTCAACCTGATGATGCAGGAGATTACCATGCAGGGGAATAAAATTGCCAAGCGCATGGATGTCAGAGACATGAAGCGTTATCGGAGTATGATAAAGGAATTTATGAACGAGGTCGTAAGCCGTTCCCATTCCTTTTCGCGGGAGAATTTTCTGGACAGAAGAGGGAGGCACCGGGTATATGGCATTATTCGGCTGGTGGATGAGACACTTGATGCGCTGGCCAAGGAGCTTGTAAAGGACGAAAAGGACCATATTTCGATATTGAATAAAATCGGGGAGATCAGGGGCCTGCTTCTGGATATATTTACATAAGAGCGGCGGAAAGGGATACAAAAGTGGCGAAATTTACGGATATTATCGGACAGGAACAGTTGAAAGAACAGATACGCAGTGCGATTGATACGGATAAGGTATCACATGCCTATGTCATCAGCGGGGAAAAGCATGCGGGAAAAGAGTTTATCGCCGGCGTTTTTGCCATGGCGCTGCAGTGTGAAGGCGAGGGCGCGGAGCCATGCCAGACCTGTGATTCCTGCCGGAAAGCGCTGTCAAAGAACCATCCGGATATTATCAGGCTGACGCACGAAAAACCGAACACCATCGGTGTGGACGATATTCGCACACAGATCAACAATGATATGGGCATCAAACCGTATAGCGGACCCCGGAAAATATATATTATCAATGAAGGGGAAAAGATGACCATACAGGCGCAGAACGCGCTTTTGAAGACACTGGAGGAGCCGCCGTCCTACGGCGTGATTCTGATTCTGACAACCAATGTCAATGCGCTGCTTCCGACGATTGTGAGCCGCTGCGTGGTTTTGCATATGAAACCGGTGGAGGATAAGCAGCTTCGGCAGTATCTGATGGAGTCCATGAAGATACCGGATTATAAAGCTGACATTTGTGTCGCATTTGCGCGGGGGAATATCGGCAAAGCCCGGCTGCTGGCGGTTAGTGAGGAATTTGAAAATATCCGGGAAGAAGCCGTTACGCTGCTGAAACATATCGGCGAGATGGAACTGCATGAGATTATGGCGGCGATCAAAAAGATCGGCGAGTATAAACTGGAAGTGAACGACTATCTGGATATTATGTCGGTCTGGTATCGCGATGTTCTGTTATTTAAGGCGACAAATGACGTAAACCACTTGATTTTTAAAGAGGAAATACAGTATATTAAAAAGGCGGCGGGAAAAAGTGACTATGAGGGGATTGAGAATATCCTCAAAGGGCTGGACCGGGCGAAAAGCCGGTTGAACGCCAATGTCAACTTTGACCTGACTATGGAGCTTCTTCTGATGACAATCCGGGAGAGCTGATATGAGGTAGATAGATTATGACAAAAGTAATAGGCGTAAGGTTTCGGACTGCCGGTAAGATTTATTATTTCGATCCGGTAAAGTTCCGAATCAAAAAGGGGGATCACGTAATCGTGGAGACGGCCCGGGGTGTGGAATTCGGCACGGTCGTCAGCGGCGTAAAGGAAGTACCGGACGAGAAAGTCGTCCAGCCGTTGAAACCGGTGCTGCGGGTGGCGTCTCAGCGGGATGAAGAACAGGAAGCAAACAATAAGAGAAAAGAAAAAGAGGCATTCCGTATCTGTCTGGAAAAGATCAAAAAGCATAAACTGGAAATGAAACTGATCGATGCGGAATATACTTTTGACAACAATAAAGTGCTGTTTTACTTTACGGCGGACGGGCGTATTGATTTCCGGGAACTGGTAAAGGATCTGGCGTCCGTATTCAAGACGAGAATCGAGCTGCGCCAGATCGGTGTCAGGGACGAGACGAAAATTATCGGCGGGATGGGAATCTGCGGCAGAATTCTCTGCTGTCACGCACATTTGTCCGAGTTTGTTCCGGTATCCATCAAAATGGCCAAGGAACAGAACCTTTCCCTGAATCCGACGAAGATTTCCGGTGTCTGCGGGCGCCTGATGTGCTGTCTGAAGCACGAGGAAGAGACATATGAAGAACTGAACCGGAAACTGCCCAATGTGGGCGATCATGTGACGACCTGTGACGGCCTGAAGGGCGAAGTGTCCGGCGTCAATGTACTGCGCCAGCTTGTCAAAGTGGTTGTCACGGTGGACGATGAAAAAGAAATCCATGAATATAAAGTGGAACAGCTTCGTTTCCGGCGGCGGCATAACAAACGGGACAAGGTGGAAGTGGATGATGAACTGAAGGCACTGGAAAAGCTGGAGCGTCAGGAAGGAAAGTCCAAATTAGATGACAACTGATATACTGCGGGCGGACGAGCGGATAGACGATCTGCAGAGAAACGGTCTGCGGATTATCCAGAATCCGAAGCGGTTCTGCTTCGGGATGGATGCAGTGCTCTTATCCGGGTTTGCCCGGGCCAGAGAGGGCGGAAAGACGCTGGATCTGGGAACGGGAAACGGGATTATTCCGCTTCTGATGTCCGCGAAAACGCAGGCCGCGCATCTGACCGGACTGGAAATACAGCCGGAGAATGTGGATATGGCAAGGCGGAGCGTGGCGCTGAACGGTCTGGAAGAACGGATCCGTATCTGTGAGGGGGACATCAAAGAGGCTTCGCAGATATTCGGATCATCCGTGTTTGATGCCGTGACCTGTAATCCGCCGTATATGATCGGACAGCATGGCCTGACGGGGCCTGACAGAGCGAAAGCCATTGCCCGGCATGAGATATTGTGTACCTTTGAAGACGTGGCGCGGGAGGCGGCAAGACTGCTGCGGCCGGGCGGCAGGTTTTATCTGGTACACAGACCGTTTCGCCTGGCGGAACTGTTGTGCACGCTGAGGGCGCACAGGCTGGAACCGAAGCGGATGCGGCTTGTCTATCCCTTTGTGGATAAAGAGCCGAATATGGTGCTGCTGGAAGCCAGCAGAGGCGGTAATCCCCGCATGACAGTGGAGCCGCCGCTGATCGTTTACCGGGAACCGGGTGTCTATATGCCGGAAATCTATGAGGTATACGGGTATTGAATATGTGCGGAAAACTGATACTGTGTGCGACACCCATCGGCAACCTGCAGGATATGACACCGCGGGTGGTGGAGGCGCTGCGGGAGGCGGATCTGATTGCTGCGGAAGATACGAGAAACAGTATCAAACTGTTGAATCACTTTCACATCTCCACCCCGATGACGAGTTATCATGAGTATAATAAAATTGAAAAAGCGGAATATTTAATCACATATATGGAAGACGGCCATACCGTTGCACTGGTGACGGATGCGGGCACGCCGGCCGTTTCCGATCCGGGCGAAGTGCTGGTGCGGATGTGCCACGAACGGGAGATTCCCGTGACATCGCTGCCGGGGCCCTGCGCGTGCATTACGGCGCTTACGCTGTCGGGACTGCCGACCGGGCGGTTTTGCTTTGAGGGATTTCTGCCGTCCGATAAAAAAGAGAAGCGGGAAGTGCTGCGGGAACTGTGCGGGGAAAGCCGCACGATGATTTTCTATGAGGCGCCGCACAGGCTAGTCCGTACGATGACGGAACTGCGGGAAGCGTTCGGGAACAGACGGCTCACGCTCTGCCGTGAACTGACGAAGAAATTCGAGACGGTACTGCCCACGACGCTGGAAGACGCACTTGCCCTGTATGAGCGGGAAACACCCAGAGGGGAATATGTGCTTGTGCTGGAAGGCAGGAGCAGGGCGGAAAAAAAGAAAGAGCTTGCCGACCGATGGGAGGAAATCACGATCGGGGAGCATATGCAGTATTATGAGGAAAAAGGCATTACCGGCAAGGAAGCGATGAGACTGGTGGCGGCTGACCGGGGCGTTTCCAGACGGGATGTTTACCAGTATCTGGTCAGGGAAAAAGAGGAGACAAAAATAGTTGGCAAAAACAGTTGACAAATATAGGGATGCAACATATACTTTGAATGTCAAACTATTTTTGTAAATAAATGAAGAGGTAAAAGGAGATAAAACAATGTTAGAAAGAGTAAAAGAAATCATTCAGGAGCAGTTAAATCTGGACGGCGTTGAGATCACGGAAGAATCTTCCTTTAAGGATGATCTGGGCGCGGATTCCCTCGATTTATTCGAGCTGGTTATGGCGTTTGAAGAAGAATACGGCATCGAGATTCCTTCCGAAGATCTGGAGCAGATCACAACGGTGGGCGCTGTCATTGAGTATATGAAAAGTAAAGGCGTAGAAGCATAAATGAAGACTAGAATAACGGAGCTACTGGAAATCAAATACCCCATTATCCAAGGCGGTATGGCATGGGTGGCAGAGCACAATCTGGCTTCGGCAGTTTCCGAAGCCGGCGGACTCGGCCTGATCGGCGCCGGCGGCGCTCCGGCTGAATTTATCAGAGAGCAGATTCAGAAAGTAAAAGAAGCGACCGACAAACCGTTTGGCGTCAATCTGATGCTGATGAATCCGGAGGCGGATGACATTGCCCGTATTATTGTGGAAGAGGGCGTGAAGGTCGTGACGACCGGCGCCGGCAATCCGGGAAAATATATGGCGATGTGGAAAGAGGCCGGCGTAAAAGTCATTCCGGTTGTTGCCAGCGTGGCAATGGCGAAGATGATGGAACGGGGCGGCGCGGATGCGGTTGTAGCGGAAGGAATGGAGTCCGGCGGACATATTGGTTCCGCCACGACGATGACACTGGTTCCGCAGGTTGTCGATGCGGTGACAATCCCCGTGATCGCGGCGGGCGGCATTGCCGACGGCAGAGGATTTGCGGCTTCCATCATGCTCGGTGCGGAAGCGGTACAGATGGGAACCCGTTTTGTCGTTGCCAGGGAATCCATTGTACATGAAAATTATAAGAAAAAAGTGATCGGCGCGAAGGACATTGATTCGGAAGTGACCGGGACAAGCCATGGTCATCCGGTGCGCCAGCTCCGCAACAATATGACGAGAGAGTACGTAAAGCTGGAAAAAGAGGGAGCGCCTTTTGAAGAGCTGGAGAAGCTCACGCTCGGCTCGCTGCGAAAAGCGGTCGTTGAGGGCGATACGGTAAACGGCACGCTGATGGCGGGACAGATTGCAGGTCTTGTGAAGAAAGAACAGACCTGCGCGGAAATGATTCAGGAGATTATGGCAGAGGCGGAAAAACTGCTGAAGCGATAAAAAACGATTCAGAAACGATTCATATGTGAGATACATAGGAGGTCATAACAGACCTCCCATTTCACATTTCAATACTTTGAATATCAAAGTAAAAAGGAGAAAAGCATGGGTAAGACAGCATTTATGTTCCCGGGTCAGGGAGCGCAGTATGTAGGAATGGGTAAGGATTTTTATGATACGGTTCCGGTCTGCCGGGAGATGTTTGAACTGGCAGGTGAGGCAAGCGGACTGGATGTGGCGGGTTTATGCTTTGCAGAGAATGATAACATTCATATCACGGAGTACACCCAGATTGCCATGCTGGCTACGGAAGTGGCTATTTTAAAGGCTGTGGAAGAAAAGGGCGTGAAAGCGGACGTAACGGCGGGACTGAGCCTGGGTGAGTATGGCGCGCTGGCAGCCGGCGGTGTGATGAGCCCTTATGATG
This sequence comes from uncultured Lachnospiraceae bacterium, assembly GCA_910585205.1. Taxonomy (GTDB): domain Bacteria; phylum Bacillota; class Clostridia; order Lachnospirales; family Lachnospiraceae; genus VSOB01. The sequence goes on along the minus strand of CAJUCC010000006.1, from coordinate 16,873 downwards.
TATTTAAAGTGGTAAGACAGAGAGGCATCTTTATGCAGGAGGCCGTGCCGACAGGAGGTGCCATGACGGCGGTGCTTGGTCTGGACGCGGAGCCGATCGAAAAAGTATGTGCGGAAACGGAAGGAATCGTTTCCATTGCCAATTATAACTGCCCGGGGCAGATCGTCATCACGGGTGAGGAAGCGGCTGTCAACGCGGCTGCGGAAGCGCTGAAAGCGGCAGGGGCAAAGCGGTGTATGCCGTTAAAGGTGAGCGGACCGTTCCATTCGCGGATGCTGTCCGGTGCGGGTGAAAAGCTCGGAAAGGTACTGGAGGATGTGGAGATCAGTGAAATCCGCGTTCCGTATATTGCCAATGTGACGGCGGATTATGTGACGGATCGGAGCCAGGTAAAGGATTTGCTGACCAGACAGGTCTCTTCTTCGGTCAGATGGCAGCAGACAATCGAGCGGATGCTGGCGGATGGCGTGGATACTTTTATCGAGATCGGGCCGGGCAAAACACTGTCCGGGTTTATGCGGAAAATCAATCGGGATGTAAAGACCATTAACATAGAAAAAATCGAAGATCTGGAAAAACTGGGATAATCGGTTTACGGAAAACAGAAAGGGAATGTTATGCTGGAAGGAAAGGTAGCATTGGTGACAGGGGCGAGCAGGGGCATTGGCCGGCAGATCGCACTGACAATGGCGGCATATGGCGCAACGGTGATTGTCAATTATAACGGTTCCAGGGACAAGGCCGATGCGGTTGTCGCGGAGATCACGGAAAAAGGCGGCAGCGCGGAGGCAGTGCAGTGTTCTGTGGCGGATTTTGCGGCATGCGGCAATATGATTACCGAAATGCTCGGCAAGTACGGACATATTGATATACTGGTCAACAATGCGGGCATTACGAAAGACAATCTGGTTATGAAAATGACGGAAGCGGATTTTGATGCCGTGATGGATACGAATTTGAAAGGGACATTTAATACAATCAAGCATATGTACCGCGCATTTTTAAAACAGCGCGGCGGCAGGATTATTAATATGACAAGTGTGTCAGGCGTATTGGGAAATGCAGGACAGGCCAATTATGCGGCGTCCAAGGCCGGTGTGATCGGACTGACAAAATCCATGGCACGGGAACTGGCGAGCCGGAACATCACGGTAAATGCAGTGGCGCCCGGGTTTATCGATACGGATATGACACAGGCGATGAGCGACTCGGCCAGAGAAGCCACACTGGCACAGATACCGCTGAAACGAATGGGACAGCCGGAAGATATTGCGGAGACAGTAGCATTTCTGGCAAGCGACAAGGCATCGTATATCACGGGACAGGTAATCAGCGTGGACGGCGGCATGGCGATATAGAAACAGGCGGTTACGCCATGTGAAAGAAAGAGAGGAAGAGACATGAGCAGACGAGTAGTGGTAACAGGGATGGGAGCGATTACGCCAATCGGTCTCAGTGTAGACGAATTCTGGGACAGTATCAAAGCGCAGAAGACGGGATTCGGTGAAATTACAAAGTTTGATACAACGGATTATAAATGCAAACTGGCGGCGGAAGTCAAAGGGTTTGTTGCGAAAGATTTCATGGACTTTAAATCGGCCAAAAGAATGGAAGCGTTTTGTCAGTACGCGGTAGCGGCGGCAAAAGAAGCCATTGAAGACGCGGGGCTTGATATGGCACAGGAAGATCCGTATAAGGTGGGTGTGGCTGTCGGCTCGGGAATCGGCGCGCTGCAGGCGATGGAACGGGAGCACAAAAAACTGCTCGAAAAAGGGCCGTCCCGTGTCAATCCGCTGCTTGTCCCGCTGATGATCTCCAATATGGCGGCAGGAAACGTATCGATTTACTTCGGCCTGAAAGGGAAAAGCATCAATGTGGTGACGGCGTGTGCGACCGGTACGCATTCCATCGGTGAGGCATTCCGTTCGATTCAGTACGGAGAAGCGGACGTGATGGTGGCGGGCGGTACGGAGAGCAGCATTACGCCGATCGGAATCGCCGGTTTTACGGCGCTGACCGCACTTTCCACAAATCCCGACCCGACGCGCTGCTCCATTCCGTTCGATAAGGAGAGAAGCGGTTTCGTAATGGGCGAGGGTTCCGGTGTCGTAATTCTGGAAGAACTGGAACATGCGAAGAAGCGCGGCGCGAAAATTTATGCCGAAGTTGTGGGATATGGCGCCACAAGCGATGCATATCATATTACATCACCGGCGGAGGACGGCTCGGGTGCGGCCCGGGCGATGGAGTTTGCCATCGCGGACGCCGGTATTGCGAAAGAAGATGTTATGTATATCAATGCCCACGGCACGGCGACGCATCATAACGATCTGTTCGAAACGCGGGCGATCAAACTGCTGTTTGGAGAACATGCAAAGAAACTGAAGATCAATTCCACGAAATCGATGATCGGACATCTGCTCGGCGCAGCCGGCGCAGCCGAATTTATTGCCTGCGTGAAGGAACTGGAAGAGGGGTACCTCCATGCGACAGTCGGCTATCAGATACCGGATGAGGACTGCGATCTGGATTACTGTAAAGAACCGGTGGAAGGGGCGGTTACATACGCGCTTTCCAATTCGCTCGGGTTCGGCGGACACAATGCGAGCCTTCTGATTAAAAAATATGAGGCGTAGGCAGTATGCGGCCTGTTACGGGGAAGGGGATATAGTATGGCAGTATTGACAGCAAAAGAGATAATGGAAATCATACCACACAGGCAGCCGTTTATGCTGGTGGATACCATTGAAGAACTGGAAGAGGGAAAACGGGCGCTCGGCAAGAAGTGCGTATCGTATAACGAATCGTTTTTTGCGGGACACTTTCCGGGTGAACCGGTTATGCCGGGGGTACTGATCGTGGAAGCGCTTGCCCAGGTGGGGGCGGTGGCCATTCTGAGCCTCCCGGAAAACAAAGGAAAGACGGCATACTTCGGAGCTATCAATTCGGCGAAATTCAAAGGAAAGGTTGTGCCGGGTGATGTACTCTTTCTGGAGACAGAGATTATAAAATCCAAAGGTCCGATCGGAGTGGGCAGCGCCAGGGCAACTGTGGACGGCAAAGTAGTGGCGCAGGCGGAGCTGACATTCGCTCTCGGAAAAGCGGAGTAGGGCCATGGCAGACAATAAAAAGATAAACAGTAAACCGCTTGTAATCGGAAATCTGACGGCGGCCGTACCTGTGATTCAGGGCGGCATGGGCGTGGGAATCAGCCTGTCCGGTCTGGCAGGCGCGGTGGCGGCAGAGGGCGGCATCGGGATTATATCCACGGCGCAGATCGGATACCGGGAAGCGGATTTTGACGATCATCCGATTGAAGCAAATCTGCGCGCAATCAAACAAGAGATTGCCAGGGCGAAAGAAATCGGCCGGGGCGGTATCGTGGGCGTTAATATTATGGTGGCTACACGGGATTATGAACGCTATGTGAAAGCCGCTATCGAAGGCGGCGCCGATCTGATTATTTCAGGCGCGGGACTGCCGATGAAACTGCCGGAAATTGCCGGTGATACGGAGACGAAACTGGCGCCGATCGTGTCGAGCCTGAAATCGGCGGAGGTGATCTGCAAGTACTGGCTGAAAAAATATGACAAACTGCCGGATCTGGTCGTAATCGAGGGACCCCGAGCCGGCGGTCATCTGGGCTTTCATATGGAGGAGCTGCAGGAGATCGACGATGCGGCTTATGACGAGGAAATCAGGAAGATAATCGCCCGTGTGGGAGAATACGCAGCACAGCACGGGGACCGGATACCGGTCGTCGTGGCCGGCGGTGTTTACGACCGGGCGGATATGGAACACTATCTGGCAATGGGCGCCGACGGTGTACAGGTGGCGACGCGTTTCGTGACAACATACGAGTGCGATGCGGCGCCGGCATATAAACAGGCTTATATCAATGCAAAGAAGGAAGACATCGTGATTGTAAAGAGTCCGGTCGGCATGCCGGGCCGGGCGATTCTGAATCCTTTTATGAAACAGGCAAAAGAGGGGCGGATTCCCCACGGAAAGTGCCACCTCTGCATCAGCACATGCAAACCGGCGGAGACGCCTTACTGTATTACGGAAGCTCTGGTAAATGCGGCAACGGGCAATGTGGATCATGCGCTTTTATTCTGCGGCAGCAACGCTTACCGCGCGGAAAAACTGGAATATGTAAAAGATATAATGGACGAATTCAGATAATTGTAACCACAGGAGATTAAGATGACAAGTAGAATTATAGGAACAGGGAGCTGTTTGCCGAATACCGTAGTGACCAATGATTTTTTATCCACGATTATGGATACTTCCGATGAATGGATTGCGTCCAGGACCGGAATCCGGGAACGGCATCTGGTAAAGGAAGAAACAACGGTCAGTCTCTCCGTCGAGGCTGCCCGCCGGGCGCTGGCAGAAGCGGGGGTGGAGCCGGAGGAACTGGATATGATCGTGGTGGGGACACTGACGGGCGATCATATTACACCGTCTACGGCGTGTGAGGTGCAGGCAGGACTTGGCGCGGCCAATGCGGTGGCGTTTGACATCAACGCGGCCTGTGCCGGTTTTATCTTCGGGCTCCATACGGTCAATGCATATATCCGCAGCGGCATGTGCCGTCTGGCGCTTGTCATCGGTGCGGAATCACTGTCGCGGATCATGGACTGGTCGGACAGAAGCACCTGTGTATTGTTTGGAGACGGCGCGGGAGCCGCGGTGATACGGGCGCAGGAGAACGGACTGATGGCCTACGATCAGGGCAGTGACGGAGAAAAAGGAAAGTATCTTGCCTGTCCGAACCGGACAAACAATAATCCGCTCGTGCAGACGGACAAGATTCTGGCTTATACGAAAATGGACGGGCAGGAAGTTTATAAGTTTGCGGTATCGTATGTGCCGGCTTCCATACAAAAAGTACTGGAAGAGGCGGGAGTTGCACTTTCGGATGTGAAATATTATCTGTTGCACCAGGCGAATCTGCGGATTATTCAGTCTGTGGCGAAGCGGCTGAAACTGAGTCAGGACAAATTTCCGATTTCACTGGATCATTGCGGAAACGTGTCTGCGGCGAGCGTGCCGATTCTTCTGGACGAAGTAAACCGGAAAGGTTTGCTGGAGAAGGGAGACAAGATTATTCTTTCAGGCTTTGGCGGCGGACTGACATGGGGAACGTGCCTGATGGAATGGTAAGATACAGGAAACGGAAAAAGTAGGAATTATTTGTTAAAAAGACAGATGGAAGGGTTGTCGGGTCACGGACAGCCCTTTTCTTTTGGAACGGTATCAATCAGGCGTAGGGGGGCAACGAATGAGAAAACGGGATTTAATCGGACGCATGGTAGCAGGCAGCGTTGTTTTGGGCATGGCTTTGCTGCTCATTTCCTGTGGGAGAGAGGAGACGGGAAACGCATTGCCGGAAGATGCAGAACCAATCACGGAAACCGCAAAAGACACGGACGAAGCGGGCTTGCGTGATTCGGAGACCGCAGCGGAGGGCGTGTGGCCGGAAGCGGAGCCGCAGCCGCGGGAAATTCCGGAACTGGGTTACAACGGGCAGATGATGGATCGGGAGAATTACGCATGCTGGAATGATATGCTCATACTGGGTGACAGCGTTTACCGGAAGGAAAACGGAAGGTACCGGAAAAGCGGGGGAACGGTGTACGATCTGTTTGACCTGTATCGTCTGGAACCGCATGCTTACGATGCGGTCCGTCAGTGCGGTAATCTGCTGGTGACGCGCAAAGGAGACATTTTTTTGTTTTATGACATGGATGCGGGAACCGTCCGGCAGTACAGGCATGCGCATTACGGCGGACCGACGGCACGGGTTGGCTCCTGCTGGTATATTTATGATAATATGCTTTTTTACATGCTGGTGGGAGACGGGGATACCTGTATCTGGCGATATGACCCGGTGTCGGAGGAGGCACAGCGTTTTTCCGCGCCTGCGGATGACGGATGGGAAATGCGGGATGTGTTTATGATCCGCGATGACGGCACGGTTATGACGGAGTGGTACGGACCCGACGCGGAGGCGGGCGTGCGGTTTCTGCCGTTGAATCGGGCGGGACAGGCGGGAGCGGCGCTTTCGGTGACAAGGAATCCCGGCGAGACGGAATGCGGTTTTGAGGAGTGGCGGGCTTTTAACGAGGAAGGACTGTTTGTCCGTAATCCGGGCGGTGACATGACGGCGTACTGTCTGCAGGATAACGGCGAGCGGAAAGAGATTGCGGATACCGTTTCGGATACAATACTGACGGCGCACGGCTGCTTTTCGCCGGATGCGATGGCGGTTCTCGATTACATGGGGAATGAGCTGGCCGCATATCCGCAGAGCCGGAAACAGCTCGAGACATGTGAAGATTACGGCCTGTTTCCGAAACATCTTGTGTATGACGGGGGAACGATAACGACATTTTACGAAGAACACGGGACCGGTATGCTGCGTGTCTGCCAGGAACATACGGCGCAGCCGGAGGCGGCGCTGGCATGGTCGAATGTCCGGGACTGGACAGAGCGGGGGGCGGACCGCATCACCGTATCGCCGGGACAGGTGATCGGTGTGATCGCGGGGTATACCTTTGAGCGCACAGAGAGAGAAACAAAAAGCGGTATCGATACGGTGCTCACCTATGTGCGCGGCACGGATGCGCTGCTGCCTGCGGATGCGGTCGGAAACGGAGTGTATGTCTCGGAGCATGTGCAGGAAACCGGTATGTTTCTGGGCGAAATGTTCGGCGGAGTTCTCGACGGAGCGGGCAGGGTGGAAGCGGAGCAGGCAGCGTATTTTTCGCAAGAAGCGCTGGCACAGCTGCAGATATGGGACTGGGAAAGGCTGGCGGAGTGGAAGGGAAGGCCGCATACCTATGATTGTTCCCGGGAACGCAACAGGCTGCTGGACGGCGGGTGGGACTGGCGGTTGGTGTTCCACCGGGATATGACGGACGGGACGACAGGCGGACAGGAAGGAATGCAGCCCGCGGAGCGGGTGGTTGCAAATGTGTGCGTGGTCGTCAGCACAGACGCCGGAGGGGTGATCCGCGGCGTCAGTATCACGCCGGTGGAACGTTTTGCCGTGATCTGCGACGATACCTACGGGGATGTGAGAAACAGACTGCCGGAACAGGCATATGCGGTACAGGTGATCCGCGGCGGCAAGCCGGAAACGGGTATAGTGATTCCGAATTTCGAACAGTACTGGCAGAATTGCGGTGCGGATGTGTTCGAAAAAATCAGGAAGGGTCCTGCGGGACTGCTTGCGGCAGAAGATGCGGCGGCGACAGCGGCGGAGATCGGAACGATTCTCAAAGATGTGCTGGAGAGCCGGGGCGGCAGCGGCGGATTCTATGAAAGCCTCTTTGCTCCGGCCGGGCAGTACGGGTTTCACAATGTGCAGTGGGAGATGCTGGAAAACAACTGGAAAATGGCAGCGGATTACGACTGCTATTATACAGATATGACAGAGGTGTCGGATTGTATCAGATTTCGGTATTACTGTTATCCTGATTTTGACGACATGAATACGGAGACGGCATCGGCAGTTATCTTCGACTGTATGGTAAATGACGCAGGGCAGTTGAAAGAGACCTCCATGCGGACCTTTCCGCTCACAGAGGAAGCGTGCCGGGCGGCGCGGACGGCGGGAGACGGCTCTGTCTTGCTCGTGAGCGGCGGCGCGGCGACAGATCGGGGCCGGGAGATTTCTTTTCCCGCCGCGAAAACCGTGACGGCTTCTGTTCCCATGGAAGACTATATATGGGACGGCGCGGAAACGCACGGCGTCGATTTAAAAACATGTGAATCGCTCTGGGATTGCAGCGATACGGCATCGCTGGCGGTTTCTCTGGGAGAACGGCTGCTGACGGATCTGAACGAACGGTGTATCGCGGACGGTGCGGTGCGGGAGCTGTTTGCGGATGATGCGGACGCGGAAACGGTTCTGGCCCGGGTCAATGCCTGCCGGGAACTCGCGGGAGAGAAATGGCGGGGCAGTGAAGCGTATGAATGCCGGGAGATAACGGAAGACTTCCGGGCGGGCACTGTCTGCCTTCGGTATACGTTTTATCGTTATCGGCCTTATGACGGAAAACTGCGGAATCTCGTTCTGGATGTCCGGATTTCGGAGCAGGGGATCACGGATATACGGCCATATATGGTTGTGACCGGAGAGAATCCGTAAAAAAAGCTTGTAATTTACGAAAAACGTGTTAATATAATTATTTGATGAATAAATATGCAATTCAGTGAATGGAGGAGTAAGTTATGAAAAAGGCAGCAGCATTACTTTTGACAGTATGCATGACAGCAATGCTTACCGCCTGCGGCGGGCAGGGGGATGCGCCTGCGGCCGACGGCAGCGCGACAGAGGGCGCGGCAGCGGAGAGCACCGGTACGGAAGAAGCGGCCGGGGAGACAGAAGGGATTCCCAATACGGTGAACACACTGGATGACCTTCCGGGCAAGACAATCGGCGTACAGCTCGGCACGACAGGCGACATTTTTGCGAGTGACTATGAGGCGGAGGGATCCACAATCGAGCGTTACAACAAGGGTGCGGATGCGGTACAGGCTCTGAAGCAGGGCAAGATCGACTGCGTGATTATCGATGCACAGCCGGCACAGGCTTTTGTGGAGAAAAACGATGATCTGACGATTCTGGAAGAGGATTTCGCAGTGGAAGATTATGCGATCTGCGTCTCCAAAGACAGAAGCGATCTGACAGAGGCAATGAACGGCGCTCTGGCGGAACTGAAAGCGGACGGTGTTCTGGATCAGATCGTGGCGAACTATATCGGGGACGATACCAAGGGAACCTGCCCGTACGAATCTCCCGCAGACATTGCGTATTCCAACGGTAAGCTGGTGATGGCTACAAACGCAGCATTCGAGCCTTATGAATATTTCGAAGGAACGGAGATCGTGGGTATCGACGCAGAGATCGCACGCGCGATCTGTGATAAACTGGGTTATGAACTGGTAATTGAAGATATGGAGTTTGATGCAATTATCAATGCGGTACAGTCGGGCAAGGCTGATTTCGGTGCAGCGGGTATGACCGTGACAGAAGATCGTCTGACAAGCATTGATTTTACGGATTCCTATGCAACATCGACACAGGTTGTTATTGTCAGAAAATAGATTGTCGATTATAATGAAATCAGTGTTGCAGACAAAGGTTTCGGTAAAGCGGGCTGTTACATGGTAACGGCCCGCTTTTACAATAGAGAAGGATGGTGCGGGTGTGGAAGATTTTCAAGTAAAGTTTTATACCAACTTTATCAAAGACGACAGATATATGTATCTGGTGAAGGGGCTTGGCAATACGCTTGCGATTACGTTTCTGGCGGTTCTTCTGGGGATTTTTCTCGGGTTTCTGGTGGCGATCGTGCGTTCCACCTATGATAAGACGGGCAAGGGAAAACTGCCGAATATGATCTGCCGGTTATATCTGACGGTGATTCGGGGAACACCGATGATGGTACAGCTGATGATTATGTGTTACGTGGTATTCGGGAAATATAATGTCAGCAAACTGATTGTCACGACGCTGGCTTTTGGCATCAATTCGGGCGCATACGTGGCGGAAATTGTCCGCTCCGGTATTATGTCCATTGATCCGGGACAGCTGGAGGCGGGACGGAGTCTGGGATTCAGCTATTCTCAGACAATGTGGCATATCATTATGCCGCAGACATTTAAAAATGTGCTGCCCGCGCTGGCAAATGAGTTTATTGTACTGTTGAAAGAGACTTCGGTCTGCGGTTATATCGGAATGATGGATCTGACAAGGGGCGGCGATATTATCCGCAGCCGTACATATGAGCCGTTTATGCCGCTCATCGGTGTGGCTTTGATTTATCTGGTAATGGTTATGGCATTTTCAGCGCTGGTAGGCAAACTGGAGAGGAGGCTGCGTACAAGTGAGCGATAGGGGAGACGTATTATTTCAGATCACGGATCTGTGTAAGGCATTTGGCAGCAATCTGGTGCTGGACCATATCAGTACGGAGATCATAAAAGGGGAAGTGGTGGTAATCGTGGGACCGTCCGGTTCCGGGAAATCGACGTTTCTGCGTTCACTGAATCTGCTGGAAATGCCCACTTCGGGAACGATCTGTTTCGAAGGCAGGAATATTACGGATAAAAAGACGGATATTAACAAGTACAGGCAGAAAATTGGCATGGTATTTCAGCACTTTAATCTGTTTCCGCATAAGACGATACTGGAAAATCTCACGCTGGCACCGATCAAGCTGCTGAAAAAATCAAAAGAAGAGGCGGACCGGGAAGCGCGGGAACTGCTGCGGCGTGTGGGACTGGAAGAAAAGGAGAGCGCATATCCGGCGCAGCTTTCCGGTGGACAAAAGCAGCGCATTGCCATTGTGCGTTCCCTTGCCATGCATCCCGAAGTCATGCTGTTCGATGAACCGACATCGGCGCTGGATCCGGAAATGGTGGGCGAAGTGCTACAGGTTATGAGTGAACTGGCAAGAGAAGGCATGACAATGATTATTGTCACGCATGAGATGGGATTTGCCCGTGAAGTGGGAACACGGGTGCTGTTTGTGGATGAAGGCGTGATTAAGGAGGAAAACAATCCGCAGGACTTTTTTGAACATCCGTCCAATACCCGTCTGCGGGAATTTTTATCAAAGATTTTATAATGGATATAAAGGAGGAAGCGTATGGTTATTCAAGGTGGTAAGGTATTTTTACCGGATGGCAGCTTTGCCGAACAGGATGTTTTCGTTTCGGGTGAGCGGTTTTCGGAGACTGGAAGCGGCAGCGATGTAATCAATGCGGACGGCTGTTATGTCATTCCCGGATTGATTGATGTGCATTTCCATGGCTGCATGGGACACGATTTCTGTGACGGGACGGAGGATTCGATTCACGCCATGGCAGAATATGAGCTGGAGAACGGAATTACTTCGATCTGCCCGGCGACGATGACGCTCGGCGAGGATCGTCTGCTGAAGATCGCGCAGGCTGCCGATGCATACCGGAAAGCCGGACATCAGGACGGTGCGGAACTGGTCGGCATCAATATGGAGGGGCCGTTTATTTCCATGGCGAAAAAGGGTGCGCAGAATTCCGACTTTATCGCCAAAGCCGATGCGGCAATGCTGCGCAGGCTGCAGGAGGCGTCCGGCGGTCTGATCCGCCTGTGTGCGCTGGCGCCGGAAGAAGACGGGGCGATGGAGTTTATCGATGCCTGCAAGGATGAAGTCGTTATCTCCGTTGCGCATACGACGGCAGATTATGACACCGCGCGGGAGGCTTTCCGGAGAGGCGCGAAACAGGTGACACATTTGTACAACGCAATGCCGCCTTTCTCTCACAGAGCGCCGGGGGTAATCGGTGCCGCCTGTGACAGCGACTGTAATGTGGAAATGATATGCGACGGCATTCATGTGCATCCCTCGGTGATTCGGACAACGTTCAAGATGTTTGGCGACGACCGCATTATTCTGATTAGTGACAGTATGGAAGCGACGGGTATGGCAGACGGTTCCTATTCTCTGGGCGGACAGGCAGTGACGGTGAAAGGCAGTCTGGCTACACTTGCGGACGGTACGATTGCGGGTTCGGCGACGAATCTGATGAATTGTCTGCGCTATACCGTCAAGGTTGCGGGCATTCCGCTGGAAAGCGCGGTAAAATGTGCGACACGCAACCCGGCGGCGGCGATCGGCATTGCGGACGAATACGGCAGCATTGCGGCAGGCAAGTATGCCAATGCGGTGATATTGAGTGACAATCTGGAAATTGTAACGATAATCCGCAGAGGAAAAATCGTAAAAGAGGCATAAGACGCATATACTGATGAAAAACGGAGTATCGTATATGCTGAATTACATCTGGGGCGGCATGATTTTAATCGGTATTATCTATGGCTCCCTCACCGGCCATATGGCGGAGGTGACGAATGCAGCGCTGGATTCCACGCGGGAGGCCGTGAATCTGTGCATTACGATGATCGGCGTTATGGCGCTGTGGATGGGACTGATGGAAATAGCGGAAAAGGCGGGACTGATCGACAAATGGACAAGGGCGATCAGTCCCTTTGTTTCGTTTATGTTTCCGGACATTCCGAAAGAACATACGGCGAGGAAGTACATTTCCGCGAATATCATCGCCAACGTACTGGGGCTTGGGTGGGCCTGCACGCCTGCGGGGCTGAAAGCAATGGAAGAACTTGCAAAACTGGAAGCGGAACGGGGAAATCCCGAATATCGGCAGAGAAAAGGCGGAGAAAACTCCGCAGGCGGCGGCCGCAAACGGACGGCCAGCCGGGAAATGTGCGTGTTTCTGATCCTCAATATTTCCTCACTGCAGTTGATCCCGGTGAATATGATTGCGTATCGGCAGCAGTACGGAAGCGCCGATCCGGCGCGGATTATTATGCCCGCGATCGCGGCGACGGCGGTGAGCACACTGGCGGCTGTGGTATTTTGCAAAATGGTGGGAGGGAAGCGCTCCTGCGAATAATCAGTATCATTCTGTGAAGAACCGGAAATTGACGCAGAAATATCCATAAATTATAATAAGTCCTGCGAAGGCAAACGAGCCGTAAAAAGACAGCAGGAGGAAAAGATATGAAAAAGTGGATATGGTTGGCTGTGTCAGTCGGGATTCTGGCGCTGGGCTGCGCGGGATGCGGCACGCAGGAGGCGAAAACCGCCGGGGCATCTGCGGAAGTCTCTGAGCGTGGAGCGGAGACGGAAAGCGAAGAGGCGCAAACGGAACAGGAAGATCGCGCGGCCCGGGAGCAGGACAACGGCGGGCAGGCGGAATCGGCAAGCGGTAACGAGGGAAATGAAGTAATCGCGTTTGCAGAAAAAATCCGGACGGCGATGGCGGAAAAGGATATGGAAGCGATTGCCGATCTGTGCAGTTATCCGGTCGGGGTAAACGGTGAAGTCGTGGAAGACCGGGACGCATTTATGGAACTGGGAGCGGATACTGTTTTTACAGAGGAACGATGTGCGGCGATCGCAGCCGTCGATGTCTCGACACTGGAGGAGACAATGGCGGGCGTTATTATGGGAGAGGCGACACCGAATATTATTTTTAAATCCGTAGACGGAACATTGGGAATTACAGGAATTAATTAGTACATAAAAAGCAGGGAACTGGCGGATTGTCCGGATTGTTTCCCTGCTTTTTTTATGTTCTCTCAAACAGGAAAAATCAGGAAAACGAAAAAACGAAAGAAAACGAAAATATAGTGGGAATATATTATGCAATATGTACAAAACATTGATATATCAGGTGGATATAAGTAACGAAATGTAAAAAACAGTTGTAAATCACAACCGGAAGATATACAATATAAACATAAAGAAAAAAATAACGAAAATAAAAATGAAAATAAAACGAAAGGAAAAAGGAAAGATGGGAGAAAAATTCAGACCAGTGACAGCGATAACAATGGGAGATCCGGCGGGAATCGGACCGGAAATCGTAACGGGGACGATGCTGTCAAAAGAGATTCACGCATGCTGCAAACCGTTTGTAATCGGCAGCCGGGCGATTATGGAGCGGGCGGCAAAGATTTTGGGCAAGGAGCTGCAGTATCATATTATCACGGATTCTTCGGAGGCCCGCTATGAATACGGAACCGTCGATATTATGGAAACCGGCGAATACGATACGGATTCCATTGCCTGGGGTAAGGAACAGAAACTTGCCGGACAGATGGCCATTGACTGGATTATGAAATCCATTGAACTCGGTATGGCGGGCAGGATCGACGCGGTGTCGACTTCACCGATTCACAAGGGCGCGATCAAGCTGGCAGGGGTGAAAGAGCCGGGACACACGGAAATCTACCAGCATGCGACCCATTCGCCGTATGCGCTGACGATGTTTTCCTGCCACAAACTGCGGGTATTTTTTGTCAGCCGCCATATGTCGCTTGTGGATGCATGCCGTTATGCCACAAAGGATGTAATTTTGGAAAATGTGGTCAACATTGACAAGGAACTGCGCAAGATCGGCATCGAGAATCCGCTGATTGCCGTAGCGGGACTGAACCCGCATAACGGGGACAATGGTCTGTTCGGAACGGAAGAAATGACCGACATCGGTCCTGCGGTGGAAGCGGCAAAGGAGAGAGGCATCAACGCCATCGGCCCGTGCCCGGGAGATTCGGTATTCCATATCGGGAAATCGGGAAAGTTCGATGCGATTCTTTCGCTGTATCACGATCAGGGGCATATCGCATGTAAGACACTGGATTTTGAGAAATCGGTGACGCTTACATTTGGTCTTCCGTTTATCAGAAGTTCCGTGGACCATGGGACGGCATTCGATATTGCGGGAAAAGGGATTGCGGGCTGTGTCAGCCTGATCGAATCCACGATGGTGGTTTCGGAATATGCCGCAAAACAGCATGAAAAAGAGGGAAACTAACGGGGACAGAGAGAAAGGGAGGGACAGTTATGCCAATGATCGGAGTCGTTGCGGATGATCTTACCGGCGCCACAACAACCGGTGTGCTGCTCGCCAGAAGTCAGGCGCGGACAGCCGTGTTTTTCAATGTGGAAGCGGCGGCAAACGCGGAGAGCGTCGAACGGCTGGATGCGGTTATCATCAGCAGCAACAGCCGTCCGCTTCCGGCGAACGAAGCCTATGAGAAGGTAAAGGAAGCGACGGGCGCATTACAGCAGATGGGCGTTACATATTTCCAGAAACGCACGGATACGACGATGCGGGGCGGCATTGGCGTGGAGATCGATGCCATGCTCGATCAGCTCAGCCCGGATACGGTGGCGGTTGTCGTGCCGGCCATGCCCCAGTCGCGGCGCATTCTGGTGGGCGGATATTCGGTGATCGACGGCGTGGCGCTGGTCAATACGCCGGTTGCCAGAGATGTCAGAACACCGGTGACGGAAAATTACATTCCCCGCCTGATCGCCGGACAGACGAGACGGCAGGTGGGACTTGTCACACTGGACCATGTGCTTGGCGGAGACCGTGCCGTCAAAGAGGCGCTGGCGCAGCAGCGGGCAGCGGGCAGCAGTGTGATCGTTGTGGATGCAATTACACTGGAAGACGTGGAGAACATTGCGCAGGCATGTATAGCGCTGAACTGGAATGTCGTCAGTGTGGATCCGGGACCGTTTACATCCAAACTGGCGTATCACAGAAGCCTGATCGGCCTGGAAAAGCCCAATATTCCGCCCAAAGCGGACGAGAAAGGCAAAACGGTATTGATCGCCGCGGGAAGCGCGACGCCTGTGACAAAGAAACAGATGGAAATTTTATGTGAGGATTCCCGCCACGTACGGATCAGTGTGGATCCGGTGGCGCTGATTGAAGGCGGTGACACCGCATTGGCGGAGGTATCGGAGGCCGTGCGCAGAGCGGCCGGACTGCTGCAGCTCGGAGAACCGCCGCGGGCGATCCTCTTTGAGACGGCGCTGCACGGCGGGATTCTGAATCTGACGGAAGAGGACAATAAGCGGCATTATGCCATGGGCATGAGCGCCGACAGAATCAACGCCGGTCTGGGAATGATGATAGCCCGGGTACTGGAGGAAGCGGGACGGGAAAAAATCGCGGGACTGTACACGACGGGCGGTGATACGATGGTAAATGTCTGCCGGCAGCTCGGAGTGGAATGTATCGAAGTGACGGACTATGTAATTCCGCAGACCGACATCGGGCGGCTTGTGGGGAGCTATGAGGGGCTGCCGATCGTGGGTAAGGGCGGCCTGACAGGCAACGACAATACGGCATGCGATATTGTGGACCGGTTGTTCCGGGAAGCGGCGAGATAACTGCCGGGAACCGGCTTTGCCATAACCATAGAGAAAAAAGAAAGGAAACGAATCATGAGTGATAATCAAATGGAATCCAAAAAACCAATGGATCTGGACATTCTGAATAAGATGAAAAATCTTCCCGGCGGCCTTGTTATCATTCCGCTTGTCATCGCGGTATTGCTGGCTACATTTGTGCCGCAGGTATTTCAGATCGGCGGCTACGTGACGGCCCTGTTTTATGAAGGCAATTCCTGTATGATGGGATTTTTCCTGATTGTATGCGGTTCGATGATTAATATCAAACAGGTCGGCATGCCGCTGTATAAAGGTGTGATTATGACCGGCTCCAAATTCCTGCTCGGCGTTGTTCTGGGACTGATCGTCGGAAAAGTCTGCGGCCCGGCCGGATTTTTGGGGATTGCGCCGTTTGTACTGATCGCGGCGATTACAAATTCCAACGGTTCTCTGTATATCTCTCTGTCGTCTCAGTTTGGAAACGCGACCGATACCGGCGCAATCTCCATTCTCTCGCTGAACGACGGCCCGTTCTTTACACTGGTTGCGCTCGGTGCAACCGGCCTGGCAAATATTCCGATCAAATCGCTGGTTGCCGTACTGGTACCGCTGCTGATTGGTTTTGTCTGGGGAAATCTGGATAAGGGATTTCGGGAAGCGTGCAGGAATGCACAGCCCATCGTTACATTTTTTATGACCATATCCATCGGCGCAAAGACCGATGTGAAGACAATCCTGATGGCGGGCGCTTCCGGTATCGTTCTGGGATTGATTTCCGCGGCGACAGCCGTACTGTTTTTCTTCATTATTAATCTGCTGCTTCCGAAAAAAGAGCGCAATGCCATGGGCGCGGCCATCGGAACGACGGCGCTGAATTCGGCGATGACGCCGGCGGCGGTTGCCGAGGCAGACCCGTCGATGTCGCCGTATGTGAGCATGGCGACAGCGCAGTGTGCAACGGCGTCCATTATTACCCTGTTCCTGTGCCCGTTTATAACGGCGGCGTTTGACAAATATATGCAGAAGCATCGGAAAGGGATTTACGGGCCGGACGGATGGGCCTGTGCGGGACGATAACCGCTCACAGGCGGACGCTGCGGCTG
>CAJUCC010000005.1 GCA_910585205.1 uncultured Lachnospiraceae bacterium | reverse complement strand
TCTTCGATCTCTCTTAGAATCTTCAGGGTTGCATTGCTGTTTTTTTGTCAAGGTTCCGTTGTTTCTCTCTGTTGTTGCTTTGTTGTGTTCCTCAGCAACGAAATTCATTTTATCACCGCTTACGACGGATGTCAACCATTTTTTACAAAAAATTTTAAAATTTTCTAATATTCGATTTTATGCGGCAAATCCTCCCAATTTACCGCGAATTCTGCTCCGGCGTCAACACCGTCTCCGCACTGCCGTTCTCTCCTCTCATGGAAAGTGAGATCGTGCCGACCGTCCCGGCTTCCGCCTCCGGAATCTCTCTTACCAGCACCAGCATGGAAGCGGCTCCGGCGGGAACAATCCCCTTGAAAGAAGCCATATCATCCAGCAGCAGCGTGGACAATGCCCGCTCCGCGCCTCCGTCGTTTACGGCAATCCGGAAACGGATATTGCGCCCGATCATATCCAGCTCTCTGTCTTCCGCAGTCTGATTTTCCGCCATAAACTGCAGCACCAGCAATTTGCTGCCCGGTGACGCGTCCATGGCAAAGACAAGTTCTTCGCTGTCCTCCGGGGGATAAAAATCACAGATCGTATGACCCACATAAGTAATTTCAAATCCGTCCAGACCGCAAAACTGCGCGATCCCGGCAAACGGTTCCTCCACGGGCGTCTGCGCGGAGGCATCGGAATTCCCTTCCGCTTTCTGCTCAGTCCCTTCCTCCTGCATCTCCTCTTCCTGCGCGGCCGCATACTGCTCCGCACTGTTTCGCAGACGTTCCGCACGCTCGTCTGCCGCCGCAATCTCAGCGTCGCTTACCAGCCTTCCGGCATACTTGTCATGCTTAATCATGATACTGGCCGCATACTCCGCAATCAGTCTGCTCTCTTCCTCCGTCAGATCCGGCATATGGTCAAATGCATTGGTACAGCCCGTCAAGAGCAGTCCCATACCGATCAATATACTACACAACACACATTTCCTTTTCATGCCATACTCCTTACGCCCTCTATATTTCCGTGTCATCCGGTCCCGCATTATGCATTCCGGCTGAACCGTTATTTTTTATTTTAACACCAATCGGAGAATAGAACAAGTCAATTTGCGGCAAGTTCAAACCAGAATTCCACACCGTTGTCATAATTGACCACACCGTAACGCCCGTTCATGGACTCCATAATAGCCTTTACAATGGAAAGCCCCACGCCACTGCCGCCGTATTCCCGCGTTCTGGCCTTATCCACTTTGTAGAATTTCTCCCAGACATGGGGCAGCGCTTCTCCCGGTATCGGTTCTCCCGTATTGAACACACTCACTCTCACGGCAGTCTCCGTTTTATGCAGTTTGACATGAATAATCTTCTCACCGCTGCAATGGTTCATGGCATTGCTGAAATAATTACGAATGGCTTCCTCCGTTTTATACTCGTCCGCCCATACATAGCACGGCACTTCCAGATCCGTTTTAACCGTAATGCCATTTTGACGGATGAGTATATCGGCAGACTGCAGAAAGGCCGTTATCATCTCCGCCAGATCAAACCGCTCCATGGCGACAATGTCATTGCCGGATTCCAGTTGATTCAGCGACAGAAGCTTTTGCACCATTCCGTTCATCTTCACCGCTTCGTCCATAATAACTTCACAGTAAAATTCCCGGCTCTCCGCATCGTCATTGATCCCTTCTTTCAGCCCCTCGGCATATCCCTGTATCAGTGCAATCGGTGTTTTCAGCTCATGCGACACATTGGAGAGAAATTCTTTGCGCATCTCATCGATCCGCTCCTTTTTCTCCACATCCTTTTGCAGCTCATTGTTCGCCGTCTTCAACTCCGAAATGGTGCGTTCCAGCGTTTCCGAAAGCTGATTGATATTTTCACCGAGAATCCCGATCTCATTTTTGATGCTGCCGCGGTATTTCGTCTCAAAGTCCAGATGAATCATTTTTTCGGATATTCCGGCAAGTTCCATAATCGGCCCGGTAATTTTTTTGGAAACAAACCAGATCACCACGCTGCCGATACATACGGCGGCCAGCCCCGCATACGCGAGAAACCGATTGGCAATGCCGACGCTTTCCATAATTCCCTCTTTCGGCGTACGGATAATAAAAAGATTGCCCTGTTCGAGAAATCCCCACATTTCGATAAACTCCGTATGCGTAAAAGGGTCCAGCATACTGCGCAGCACATAGTCATCGGTCTTTTCCAGAATCTTTTCCGTTTCCGTATGCGCACCGGAAAAAAAGATATTATTCAAAAGCTGTCGTTTCAAAAGGTCGGAATCATGCATGGTGGTAATCAGCAGTTCCGAGGCATCATCCAGCACCAGCATACTCACATTGTATTTCCCACAGAGTTTTAACAGCTCTATGTCAAAGGTTTCCGTGTCAAAACTGCCATCGGCAAAAGCCTGATTCAGCCTCCCGTAAACGGCCGTCAGTGCCTTTTGCTTCTTATTCATATAGTAGCTTTCCAGAAACGTATTGTTGATAAACCAGCAGCAGAGTATGGTGGCAGCCATCAGGCCGATAAAGACAAGCGCAAACTGTTTTTTTATTGAATGCTTCATATGCTTTCCTTTCCTCTGCGTCACAGATGCAGCGTATCCCATACCGGGATGCGTTCCCGCTCCTGCCATCTGCGCAGCAGATACGCCCTGTATTCAACCCGTTCGCCGCCGGTCATTTCCAGTATGGCATTGATATTTCCCGCATGGATACAGCCGGTCTGCAGCAAAATATCACAATATGCAAATCCTTCCGCCCCCGCCGCCGTCACCGTCTCCCACAGGCACCTGCCGCTTTCCGCAGCCTGCAGCAGATACGCCGTCAGACATTCCTCCACGTCATGGGACAATTCTTCCCTGTGCAAAAGACGCAGCAGTGCAATGCGGCATTTCTGTTTTTTCTGCGCATACAGCGCCTGCTCCTGCCTGTCCAGCATATCCTCCTCCGCGCAGTAGACGAGATGCTTCATCACATGTTCCGCAGATTCCCCTAAAACTTCCAGAATCCTTGCATCAAAACGCGCATACCAGCCGCACTCCTGCGGCAGGTACAGCAAATATTCCGCCTCCAGAATCGTAACGGCGGCGGCCAGCAAAGCCGGCGCAACACACCGCGCTCCTTCCGGCCGGCCCGGCGGCGGCATGGAAATCTTCCGCAGCGCGGGACATTTACGGAAAAGTCCCCGTCCGCCCCGGATTTCGGCGCCGCACAGCGTCACTTCCTCCAGCTTACGGCAGCCGGCAAAGGCCCAGTCCCCGATTTCCGTCACCGTATGCGGAATCGTAATGTTACGCAGACTGCTGTTCCAGAACGCTTTTCTCACAACAGATATGACACTTCTGTCGGAAATCCGCTCCGGTATCCGCAGCGCGGTATCTTCTCCCATATATCCGGCAACCGCAATTCCGGCTTCCCTGTCCTCGTAAAAAAGCGTTCCCTTCGCCGTGGAAATCGTTTTTTCTCTTTTCTGTCCCATCTGTCAGGCTCCCTTAATAGCGAAGCAGCATAAAATTGCAGGTCAGCCCTGCCGCCGTGCCGATCAAAAGCACCAGATGTCCCCGCTGTAGTCTGCCTTCCTCTGCCGTCTCGCACAGCGCATACGGAATCGAAGCAGAGATCAGATTTCCGTAACATGACACACGATTGACATATGTCCCCTTCGGGAATCCCAGACGAGGCATCATCACATCGAGCGCCCGGCTTGCCTGATGGGGAACGACCAGATCAATGTCCTCCCGCCGTACCCCCGCTTCCCGCAGACACAGATTCAGAAAATCCGGCAGCTTTCGGGCACACAGTTTCAATATCCGGCTGCCTTTCATATCAAAGTAATAATCCGGCCGATTGCCTTTCTCCATGGAAAAAACCGGAAGCGCACTGCCGCCGCCCCGGATCTCCGTGTCGTGAGCGCCCTCCGACCATGTTTTCTGTCGGCTGTACAAAATGCCGCAGTCTTCCTCCGCGGCTGCCGTCAGCACGCAGGCCGCCGCCCCGTCGGAAAACAGTTCGTAACTTTCCCGCTGCGCCGGATTCAGCGCGGCGGAGGCCATATCGCCCGATACAATCAGCACACGGCGATACCGCCCCATCTCCGTCATGCATGACAGGACATCCAGCGCCGTCACAAAAGAAGTACAGGTACTGTTGACGTCAAAGGCCGGAATGTCCAGTCCCTTTGCCAGCCGCTCATGCAGCAACGCGGCGTTGCAGGGAATCGCCTGTACGGGCGTCGCCGTCGCACATACAATACAATCCATGTCTTCGATTTCCATGCCTGCTGCCGCCAGCGCCCGACAGGATGCCTGATACATCAGATCGGAAAACGTCTCACCCGCGCGCAGCCGATACCGTTTCTCTCCCGCAAAGCAGAGTTCTCCGCCCGCCAGCGCCTTTCCCATCCCGGCCAGTCTGACATGACGCATCACCGTCTTTTGTTTTTTCATTCGTCCCTTCTCCTGCGTTCCACCCGCTTCATCTTTCTCCCCGGCCGCTGCACATATGCCGCAAACCGGATCGCCGGCAGCACAAATTTCCCGTCTGCCGCCAGTTTCGCAAATTCCTCCCGCACCCGCTGCATTTCCGCTTCCGAAAAACGCCCGCAGACCGTGATCGCTCCGTCCGGTTCCTGTATCACGCGATACTCCGTTTTCACATTTTCCGTCCCGTCATCGGAATCAGTATCCCCCGCCGCCGCAAAGAGAATACAGCGCCTGATAAAATCGGGAAATACCGTCTTTTCCTTCCCGTCTCTGCCCGGAAAGCGGAATATATCATCCTCCCGCCCTTCGATCTTTTCCAATGCCAGACACGGACTCCCGCAGGGACAGGGTTTCACGCGTTCCACCAGAATATCATTCAGCCGATACCGGATAATCGGCTGCACTCTGCGCTCCAGATCGGTGACAATCGGCACAAAGCGTCTCTCATCCAGATATTCCCGTTCGATCCGTACAATATCCTCGTGCAGATGCAGGGTGCCCGCACGGCAGGTAGAGGCGAGACAGCCTTCCGTGCACTGGTAAACCTGATGGATCACCGGCAGTCCAAATGCATCCTGCAGCCGCTTTTCATCCGCCGCTTCCAGCACCTCCGCAATCGAAATCACGGTCCGCGGCCGTATCCGCAGCCTGCCGCGCTCCACCTCCGCAGCCAGCATCAGCAAAAGGGACGGCTGTCCCGCCAGAATATCGGGCTGTATCGCCTCCAGACGCCTTTGATGCGTCTCCATGTCCTGATAAATGTCAAAAAAGCAAAAACGGATACGGTCGGAACCGACCGCCTGATACAGATTGCTGTCCGCCCGCATAAAAAACGCAATCGTATACCGTCCCGTAATCCGCCCCGGCAGAAACTTCGCCAGAATATAGCCCGCCCATTTGCTCTTTTCGGCGTCGGAGATCAGAAAAATGCCCCGCCGCCCGGAAGTGCCGGAACTTAAACCCACGGTAATTCCCCGCAGCCGGGGCGTAAAATTCCGCGTGCGCTCCGCCTGCACCGCAAAATCTTCCGCCTCTTTCCGGTCGATGCCCGCCGTGTTCAGATCGCGGAAATGCGCCCGCATAAACGCCTTATCCGTAACGGGATATGTCTTCTCCTCTGTCCTTTCCGCCCTGCCGGCGTAAAAGGGCACATGCGACATCACATAACGCAAATGCCGCCGCAGATGTCTGCGCTGCCACCGCAGCAGTGCGTCCCGGCTGCGAAACGGCCGCCGGTACTTATAGTACAGATACCAGCCCAGCACACGGATACGGTCAAACATACGTCCGCTCCTTTCCTTTCTGATGGGTAAACACGAGTGTGATCCCGGGATGCTCCCGCTTCATCCGGCAGATCCGCCGCAGCGTATCCAGCATTGCCGGATAATTATCCTGTATCATCCGCGCCGGAAACCGCATCCGGGGCGTTGCACGGATCAGATCGCGCCCCCAACAGGCGTCCGCCGCCAGAAACAGATTCCGGTCCGGCAGGAAAAGACCCATCTGCCCTTTGCAGTGCCCGTCCAGGCGAATCCCCAGTATGCTGCCGTCTCCAAAGAGGTCATAGACCTGCTCAAAATACCGGCAGAGAAAATGCCCGGTAAGCCGCCGCTCCGGTATCCGATGCTCCCGGAAATGCCCCGCTTCCGGCAAAAGACTCCGCACGGTCAGATTGCGGATGCAGGGCCGTTCCAGGGCGCGGTGCACCTCGGGAAAAGCCGTCAGCGTACACCCCGGGAAATCGGCCAGCCCGCCGATATGGTCGGGATGTCCGTGGGACAAAATAATATGACGGACGGACGCCGGATCAATGCCGTCCGCCCGCAGACGTTCCGCAATCGTCCCGCCCGCTTCCAGCGTCACAGGGTTGAGAAACCGATACAGCCAAAGCCAGAAACCACGCCCCCGGATCCGCCGGGAATAGCCGGTGTCAAACAGAATATCGCCGAGTTCCGTATGCCGGATCAGTGCGGCAGCGGCCGGAAAGCGCCGTTTCTCCCACGCCGCGCCCCGATAGAGCAGCCCGGTCCGGTTTGTACAGTAACCGCACTGATACAACGTCACCCGTGTTACACGGCCTTTGCTAACCAACGCCCCCGCCTGCGGACAGCCGGCGCTGTCCCCATGCACCGATGTCCCGCCGTCCGTCTCCCGCCACCAGCGCCCGAATTCCCGGACGGATTGTTCCAGTGTTTTCTCCGGCCGATAGCCCAGTATTTTTTTCGCCCGGCTGATGTCCATCGTCTGCGCAAACCCGAGCGTACAGACGGTATACCGTGTCAGCGGCGGTTCCCCGGAAAGCGGCAGC
>CAJUCC010000004.1 GCA_910585205.1 uncultured Lachnospiraceae bacterium | reverse complement strand
ACTTCCCCGTTTACAATGACCTGCGATCCCATATCCGAATTCGGTTTCAGCAAAATGGGATTCATGGCAACCTCCGGGAAAAGCCCCGCCGCTTCCGCCTGCATCACCTGCGCCCGGCCCATTTCCAGCCCCTCCGCAGTAATATAGGAATTTAACGCCATATTCTGTGATTTAAAGGGCGCCGCGGAAAATCCGTCCTGTTTCAGAACCCGCAGCAGCCCCGCGGTAAACAGGCTCTTTCCCACATTTGACATGGTCCCCTGAATCATCAAATTTCCCTTCATCCGATCACCTCTTTGATTTCCTCCAACAGTATTTCGTTTTCCCTGCGTGTTCTCACGGCGACGCGGTACCAGCCCTGCCCCATCCCCCGGTAATCGCTGCAGTCCCGGATCAAAATGCCCCGCTCCAAAAGCTTTTCGTATAAAGGCGCCCCGGCAAAAAAGCAGAGAAAGTTCGCCGCGCCCGGCAAAACGGTCAGTCCCGTTTCTTCCAGTCCCGTCAGCAGAAAATGCCGTTCGCGCGCAATGCATTCCCTGGTTTGACCGATATAGTCAACATTTCTGCCGCCATCCAGTATAGTCAATCCCGCCAACTGTGCAATCCCCGAAACATTCCAGCACGGAAGCTGCGCCTGCAGACGCCGCACCGTGCCGCCGTCGGCAATACAGTACCCGAGCCGCAGGCCGGGGATAGCATAAAGCTTGGTAAAAGCCTTCAGGACGATCAGATTGGGATTGGGATCCGGCGGCTGTTTGGCGGCCGGATCTCCCGCCACTGCCAATTCCCCGAAACAGGTATCGAGCACCACCGTAATCCCGTTTTGACGGCACCGCTCCAGAATCCGCCCAAGCAGGCATTCGGAGAGCAGATTTCCGACCGGATTATTCGGACTGCACAAAAATACGACATCCACATCGTCCGTAAGCCGATCCAGTATCGTCTCCGTAAGCGCAAAGCCCGTTGCCGCGCTTTCGGTATGATACCGGATCTCCGCTCCGACTGCCAGCATCGCACGCTCGTATTCCGAAAAAGAAGGCACCGGCAACAGGCAGGTAACACGCCGCGCCGCCTTCTCCTGCGCCAGCATCCGGGCAACGGCACAGATCAGTTCCGAAGCGCCGTTGCCGCAGATAATCTGCTCCCGTGAAACGCCGTGCCAGGATGCCAGCGCCTGCCGCAGCCTGTCACAGGACGGATCGGGATACCATTCCCACAGTTCTGCGCCCGTATGTATCTTTTCCCGCAAAACCCGTTTCACATAGTCCGGCATCCCCAACGGATTGGTATTAACCGAGAAATCATATCGGATCGTGTGCCGGTAGCGGTCGCCGCCATGTCGCTGTCTGCTCATAATCCGTCTCCTTTTGTCTGCTGCGGCAGAGAATATAACAGCGCGTTTACAATCGCCGCCGCCACATTGCTGCCGCCCTTTCGTCCCCGCGGAACAATGCAGGGAATGCCGGAGGCAATCAGGCACGCCTTCGCCTCCTCGACATTGACAAAGCCGACCGGCGCGCCGATCACCAGCCGCGGCCGCAGTGCCCCTGCCTTTGCCAGCTCCACAATGGCAAAGAGCGCCGTCGGCGCATTGCCGACCGCATAGATAAAATCCTCACCCGCCCGGGCTGATTTCTCCATGCTGACCACGGCCCGCGTTATCTGCCGTTCCTTCGCCTCCTGCGCCACGTCCCCGTCCGCCATATGGCAGAGCACCGTGCCGCCGTATTTCCCGAGCGCCCGTTTATTGATGCCCGCCCGGGCCATATTCGTATCGGTGACAATGCTCACGCCGGCCCGCAGCGCGGACCGGCCGGCTTCCATACAGCCTTCCGAGAAATACAGCGTATCCAGATAGGAAAAGTCGGCCGTCGTATGGATCACCCGCTTTATGACGGGGGCATAAAGCTCCGGCAGCTCCCTGTGCATGCCGCGGATCTCGTCGGTGATGATGCGGAAGCTCTCGGCTTCAATCGCTGCGGGATTGTATTTGTCAGACATAGTAAAATCTCCTTCTTAAAAATATTATACGCCTGCTCCCCGCGATCATTCAAGTGCATATTCCCCTTACTGCCATCACTGCCGCCAGTATGAAAACCGCACTTGCATACATCATCCGGCCCGCCCGCCGGATGTCCTCGCGCTGCGGCGGCCGCAGGGCATCGCCGATATACGGTTTGGAAACCGGCTGTCCGAAATAACTGGCCGGTCCTGCCAGCCGTATGCCGAGCACGCCGGCACACACACTCTCGGTCTGCGCCGCATTGGGACTTTTGTGATTATGCCGGTCCCGCAGATAAACGGAAAGTCCCCGTTTCCACACCGTCCGCGGCTCCGGGAATACAAAACCGGCTGTCAGCAGCATCGTCCATGCCGTCAGACGGGAAGGGATGTAATTCCAGATGTCGTCCGCCCGGGCCGCCGCTTTCCCAAAAAACTCATAGCGTTCGTCCCGATAACCGATCATCGAATCCATCGTATTGGCGGCCTTATACAGAAAGCACAGGACCGGGCCGCCCACAGCCATATACAATATCGGAGCCGTTACGCCGTCGGAGGTATTTTCCGCCACGGTTTCCACGGCGGCTCGGATAATGCCCGCCCGGTCAAGGCAGGCCGTGTCCCTGCCCACGATCATCGACAGCCGCCGCCGCGCCTCCTCCAGATCGTGACAATCCTCCATACCGCCTTCCGTCCCGGCCGCCGCACGGTCAGACAGCGCGGCATCGTCACATTCCGGCAGCGCCCGGTAAACGGCCATGCTCTCCCGATACAGGCTCCGGGGCGCGATCGCAAAATAGAACATAACACCGTCCGCCGCAATCCCCGCCGCCCCTGCAATACCGTATGCGGCGCGGCGAAGCAGCCATACGGCTGTCCCCGTAACGGCCAGTACCACAATCATCAAAAAAACGCCGCCGCATATCTGCTTTCCGGCGCTCTGTGCTTTTTTCCCGTCTCTGTTCAGCCGGCTGTCCAGGATTGCAATCAGGCGCCCGATCCATCGCACCGGATGCGGCAATTTATGAGAATCCCCCAATACAACGTCCAGTAAAAATCCAATCCCCATGGCATATACCATATTCATACAGCCGCCGCCTTTCTCTCCATGTCACGTCGGGCAAAACGCCCGCCTAAAACAAAGGCATTACCGTTTCCCGATAATGCCTCCCATTCATCATTATGCCATCGTATCAAAATTTCCGCCTTCTATAATAACGGCCTGCTCTGCCGCGGAAGGAACCGGCATCTCAATACCGGAGATTTCCAGCGATACACCGCCTGCCGCTTCCCGTCGCTCCTTTTCCAGCCGTGCGAAAAAAGTTTTCAGGTATTTCATATCGGCTTCCGTAATCTCACGCAATTCATCCGCCCGGTGCTTTTTCTTTAGCAGCTCCAGATCGGCCGGATCCATATCCTCCTGTACGGTAATGCCCGACAGTTCTTCCAGATCTTCCGACATTTCCATCTGCTTCAGCAATTCCTCCAGCTCCCGGATGCACTCCTTTACCGCTTCCCCGCTGCGGTCCAGATCCTGCGGTGTTATCATATCCGTCAGACCGGCGTCCTTATCCTTCTCTTCCAGCTCCGCCTCACAGATCGTTTCCCCGCTGTGCTTCCCGGCCCGTTCCTCTTCCTGCAGATGTTTCATCCGCTTTTTGGCGATGCGCGCCATCTGCTCCGCGTGTACGATGGCATTGTCCAGTTCTTTGTCATCGTATTCGCCGACCTTTCGCTGCATACGGAGCGTCGCAGCCTTTACCCGAGCCCGCACCGCGATCTGCTTTGCACTGCCGCATGTTTTTGCCCGCAGAATCTGCGAAGATATTTCTTTGAAATTATATTGCAGCCGTTTCTTCTTTTTCTTTTCGGGAGCGGAAATGCTGACCGTACCCGCCACGGATCCGTCCGCGTTTTTTAGGGTAATTCGCCGTACATTGGAACGCCCGATGCTCATCATGCCCATACCATTATCCTCCCTGACTCCGGTAAACTGTTCCAATACAAATATCGGCAGAGATTCAGAAAAAATTTACACTTTCCGGCGTTTACAAAACGACAACCTTATTCTTCCCCGTCTTTTTTGCCTTGTAGAGCGCCATATCCACACGCAGGCAGAGCGAATCCACCGTATCCCCTTCCAGCGCCTGCGTCACGCCCAGACTGACCGTCTGCGGCCTTGCGACAGGAAAACTGGTATTGCCGAAACACTGACGCACCAGATCGGCAATAAAAGCCACCGAGGAGACATCAGTGCCATACAAAAGCATCATAAATTCCTCTCCGCCCCACCTGCCGGAAGAAACCCGCTGCCTGTAAAGCGCCTCCCCGTTTTGCAGGATATTGGCCAGACCGACAATCACGGCATCCCCTTCCTGATGCCCATAAGTATCATTCACCTGTTTAAAGTTATCGATGTCAAGCATAATCAGCGAAAATGTTTCTTGTTTCACATTGGCCAGAGCCGTCTCAATCCGCGACTGCATCTCTCTGCGGTTATAAAGTCCCGTCAGCCCGTCGATAATCGCCGCCTTTTTCAGCTTTTCGTTCACCTGGCCGAGCTTTTTATTCATATCCTCCAGCTCAAGCGACGTCACACTGATAAAAGTGGCCAGACGGGATACCAGCGGCACCCTTGACATGGAATTTTTATCCGCCGTCCGGGAGGACGCGGCAGCGGCTTTCTTCCCGCCTTCCCGCATAGCCGCGATAACAAGCGTTACGTTGTGCTGGTTCAGACTGCCGTTTGTCCGCAGAAATTCTCCGTGCGAAAAAAATCCCAGGGAAGGCGCGATGTCCTTAAACGGATAGATTTCATATGTCGGCTCTTTCGAAGTCCAGAAAGTACGTCTTGCGGCACAGGAAAAAATATGAATCAGATCCGGCTGAAACGCGGCTATTTTCCCGCTGTCCTGCCGGATACTCTCCACGATCGTCCCCGGATCGCCGTAGGAAATCCGCACAACGGAACCGACATCAATATCCGATGTCATCGTAATCGAGCCGTCGGCGTTACTCGCGACCGGCGTACGCAGGATGGTCGTATTGTTATGCTCATAAAAGAGCGGAAATTCCAGTGTATTATAAAAGAAGTTCTCGTCGTTTTTAATATTCAGATATTTATGGTAGACATCGTATGCCGGAATGCCGTCCAGCTCCTGCAAGACAGAGCCGTCGGATCTGGTGACGCGAAATTTTCTTCCCAGCGGTTTCCAGCCGGTGACATTGACCGACTCCACATAAAAATCGTCTCCGCCATAGAATATCACCACGATTGATCTCGTCAACAGTCCCAGCACACCGGAAAAAACGCAGGACGCGACACTCGTAATATCATCACTGCATGCCACCCCGCCAAAAATCTGAATGTCTTCTCTCACATCTTTCAGCTTATCGCAAAAACGCGTAGTGGACCGCTCTGGAATGGTAAAATACAGTTCCATCGCTTTTACCCACGGATTTTTGCGCGTTTCCTCCAGAATCTTTTCCGTTACCGCATCCACGGAATTCCCGGACAGATCGTACTGAAATACCTCGACCCGCGTGGACGGCAGTTCAAACACCGTACAGACGACCGTAATGCGCGAGGACAACTCACAATCGATAATATTCCCGCTTGTGGAACATCCCATATACGGTGTGTCGGGAAATATCCGCCCGATCACCTCACAAACCGTTTCTATCGCCTCCGGATCGAGCGTTTCTGTAAAAATCTGAAATAGTTTTGTCTTCGTCTGTCCGGATTCCCATTGCGTTTGAAATGCATACAGTTTTTCCGCAAAGGATTCCGCATCGGTATATTCGAACCGGAACTGTCGCATGGCCACCCCTCCCTTGTATTGCCCCTGCTTATTATAGTAAATGAAAAACGGGGATTTGTCCATTGCAACAGCGGCGTCGGGAACGTTTTCATCCCTTCAGGGGGAAGCATTTGCGGGAAATGTCACCCGGATCGTCGTCCCCTTCCCCTCTGCGCTCTCTATCGCAATCGCTCCCCTGTGAATATTGACGGCATGCTTGACGATCGAAAGGCCGAGGCCCGTGCCGCCCGCCTCTTTCGAGCGGCTCTTGTCCACCCGGTAAAACCGTTCGAAGATCCGGTCGTGATGTTCGGCGGCAATGCCGATTCCGGTATCCCGCACCGAAAGAAACACCCCGCCATGGCCCTCTCCCGTGCGGATCGTCACGCTCCCGTGTGCATGGTTATACTTTATGGCATTATCACAGAGATTATGGAGTATGGCATACAGAAGCGGTGCGATGCCGCTGACCGCCGCAGGCTCTGCGCACAGCTCCATGGACACCCGCGCTGCCGACGCCGACGCCTCCAGATCCCGCAGTACTTTCTCCGCCAGCTCCCGGAGGTCAATACTTTCAAACTGCATATCCCCTGCCCCTTCGTCAAGCCGGGACAGGCTGACAATATCCGCCACAAGCCGTATCATACGCTGCGCCTCCTGATATATCCTGCCTGCAAACGACGCAATGTCTTCTCCTTTTACCATATCGTTTAGTAAAAGCTCGGCATAGCCCGAGATAGCGTGAAGCGGTGTTTTTAATTCATGAGAGACATTGGCGGTAAACTCCCGGCGCATCTGTTCCGCCCGTTCCCGCTCCGTCACCGGAAACAGGAAAACGGCCGCGCCCATAACAAAGCCGCCGGAGATAAGCGGATTGGCATCGGCCCGATAGCGTTCCCCCTGCCATTCCATAATCTGTGTCACCGCTTCCCGCTGCAGCGCCCTGCCGATAATCTCCCATAACTGCGGATTTTTGCCCTGTATATCGGCTTCCCTGTGGTCTGTCCCCGTTTTCAGTATCCTCCCGGCAGCAGAGTTAATGCTGATAATCTTTCCCTTTTGATTCAGAAGAATCATTCCCTCATGCATGCTTCCGATAATCATATCCAGCTCATCCTGTTTTCGCCGCAATTCGGTTTCCTGCCGCCGCAGCTGTGTCTGCTGACTGGCAATCCGCCTGAGAAGCGGCAGCAGTTCGTCATATCCCCGGTTGGACAGAGGTGCATCCAGATCAATCTCATTCAGCGGCCGGACAAGGCTTCTGGATATGCGGACCGCTAAAAAAACCGAAAGGACAACCGCAATGGCAAAGATAAAGCAGATCGGCTGCACCATGCCGGAAACCAGCATCCATACGGAATCCGGTGAAAGGGCAAGCTGCAGCACCGTGCCGTCCGCAAGCGTCTGCGGGGAGTGCAGAAAGCGTACCAACACCCCCAGAAGCAGCGTCATCGAAGCGAGAAACACCGCCAAAGCCACAAAGCAAATAGATTGGAAAATCCGCTTCGTCATAGCGGTTTCCTCATTCGGTACCCGATCCCCCGTACCGTTTCAATATATGTGCCGTATCGGCCCAGTTTTGTCCGCAGTGTGCCGATATGGACATCCACCGTACGGGTTTCACCCATATATGCCATCCCCCATACAATCTCCAGCAGCAGCTCGCGCGAAAAGACGCGTTCCGGCGTTTCCATCAGGACACGAAGCAGGCTGTATTCTTTCCGGGTCAGCCGCAGATCTTCCCCGTCGGCAGACACCGTATACGTCTCCGGATTCAGTTCCAGACCGTCGATGCAAAGCACTCTGGCAATATTCCCCGCCGTGGTGCGGCGAAGCACCGCCCTGATGCGGGACAGCATTTCCATCATACCGAACGGCTTGGACAGATAATCGTCCGCACCCGAATCAAGCCCGATCACTCTGTCATACTCGGTCCCTTTCGCCGTTGCCATGATAACCGGGATCTCTGCCGTCTCTGCCTGCAGCCGCAGTTTTTTTAAAATCGAGATCCCGTCCGCGCCGGGCAGCATAATATCAAGCATAATCAGTTGCGGCCGCTCTGTCCGCAGAGCCAAAAAAAGGCTTTCGCCGTCCGCAAAGCCTTTTGCCTCATATCCGGCGGAACGCAGCGTATAAATCATCAGATCACGCACCCCGCCGTCATCTTCCACACAAAAAATCATACTTACAATCTCCTGCTGTTACAGAGAACCGGACTTCCCGTCTGCATCTCGACACGGCAGACAAACCCTTCCCCATTCTCCGTATAATAATCGTAAAAATCCTTTTTTTCCTCATCCAGCCCCGCAAATACCGCCATAATAATGCCGCCATGCACGACAAACGCGGTCCGCTCCGGCATCTCCTGCGCCCGCACAAGCCCAAGCAGCGCTTCCACGCTGCGGCGCCGGAAAGCATCCGGGGACTCTCCGCCCGGAAACGCGGCGTCCCGGCCGGCCCGCATCCATTCCTGATAGAAGGGAAACGGGGAAAGTTCCCGATCGTTTTTATTTTCAAACAGGCCGAAGTCACATTCCCGAAATCCCGATACAATCCGCTTTTCCACACCGGGATACAAAATTTGTGCCGTCTCCAGACAACGCTTCATCGGACTGACATAGACTCTGCCGACAGCCGGATAACGACCGGAGTCCGCATATGTTTCCAACGCCTTTCTGCCGTCTCCGCACAGCCCTTCGTCAGTCTGCCCGCCGATATATCGCTTTTCCCGGTTTCCCTGTGTCATGCCGTGTCTGATCCAGATCCATTCCATACGTGTTCCTTTTATCCTATCCTGCTTTTGCAATACAAAACACCCCGTTTTGTATTTTGTGTGTACCGATGTGTCTCTCCCAGTTTTCTGCGCAGTATCGCATACGCCTTTTCGTAATAGGTCAGCGCCTGCTTTTCTTTTCCCATCCGCAGATATGCACCGGCGATATTGTTATAAACCGTTGCCGTATCGGGATGTTCTTTTCCCAGTTTTTCCTCCCGGATAATCAGCGCCTTACCATACCAGGACAACGCCTCCGCATAATCTCCCTGACATTCATACACACCGGCGATATTATTGTATGTGGACGCAATACCCGGATGCAGCCTGCCCAATACCTTTTCTTCAATCTCCAGTGACTTGTGATACCACTGCAGCGCCTGTAAAAACTTTCCCTGCGCATGATACAACAGGGCAATATTGTTATCGATACTGGCAATGTCAAGCTCGTCCGGCTCCGGTATCTTCTCATACACTTCCAGCGCTCTTGCGCACCACCTATGCGCCTGCCCGTAATCGCCCAGATCATAGTACAGCATACCGATATTGCCGTAAACGCCTGCGGTCTCCGTATGTTCCGTTCCCAGTCTGCTCTCATAGACAGCCTGCGCCTTCTGAAACATCGTCATCGCACTGCCGATATGTCCCTGGCTCTGCAGCACAGCGGCAATATTGTTATACAGCGCCGCAGTCCGGGGATTTTCTTCCCCCAACGTGTTTTTTACGGTTTCCAGCGCTCTGTCATACCATTCCAGTGCACTGTCATAATCTCCCTGTTCCTGACAGACCGAAGCAATATCCCTGCATGTCTCCGCCGTATCGGGATGATCCACCCCCAAAAGCCGTTCCCGAATTTCCAGCACGTTCTGTAAAAGCTTCCGCGCATCCGCAAAACGATATGCCTCGGCCAGCTCTTTCGCCTGATGCGTAACGGCAATCGCGGACGCAAGCAGCGTTTCTTTTGGCTGGTTCCAGTTTGTGTCAAGGCCGACTCCCGTACTCCGGTCTTCCACATACCGGCCGGTTTCTCCGGTAAAGGAGAGCGGCACGGCGTCCTCCTCTGTCAGTTCATCCGCAAAATCAATCGGAAGCCCGATATAGGCGTAAAAGTCACACGCTTTCCGGCACAGCAGATCATCCGCCTCCTTCGTCATACAGAAAATAATATTCTTTCCCATATTTGCGAGCATATCGCGGCTGAAATTCAATCGTTTGAGAGCCGCTTCCGGGGAACCCGTGAGCGCATTTTGGAAATTCTGCAGAAAATATGCCCGGACATCAGGATCGTTTTCCATCCAGCCTGCCAGCGTTTCAAATGTATAGGCTTCCTGCGCCTGATAATCATAGACCGCAATATTCGCATCCCCATACCGTTTCAATATGGCTGCCTGCATTTTTGCCGATGCGGTCAGCAGAAACAGTCCTTCTTCCGAATGGTTCAATATCCAGCCAAGTCTTTGATACGATAAAATATTGTCAGTCATGACCGATCAGATCCTGCTCCTTTAAAAAGTCGGCGACAAGGGGATGCACGTTATGCCAACGCTTCCCGTTGTATTCCAGCACCGTATTGGCCTGCAGCATTTCCAGCAGCATTTTCTGGTCTTCAATCCGTTCACGGTTTCCTCTGTAAATCTCTGCCAGAAACGGATAATGTCTCCGTTCAATCCGCCGGGTAAGCGAGGTTTTCAACTGCTCCAATGCCTTCTGCACATCTTCCTGTTCCACTCTCTCACTGCGGCGGCGATTGGCACGCTGCGCGCCGGCATTGAGTACCATAAACAAATCCCGCAGAGAACCGCCGGTCTTTTGAATCAGCAGAGTGACCGCTTCCTCTTCAAACAATGCCGAAGACGCACGCATAAAGATAATCTTGCGGATCGTCTCATATCCTGCTTCACAGGGTGTGCCGTCACTGTTTTCCTGCTTAATCATCGGCAGTGTCTTCCACGTAAAATACCCTTCCAGCGCCGCAAAATCGGGCCGATAGGAAAGTGAAATCGGAAATGTATAAATAACCGGAAAGGATACTCCCGCCAGAGTGGCGGCATGACGATAAAACACATCCCATGCATCCTGTGGGTTGAGTTTATCCAAATCTTCAAAAATAAGAATAGGCTGTCTGCCATCCAGTGTTTCAGTGATTGCGTCGGCTATCTTTTCCATGGCAAAGATCCACTCACTGGACCGCTTTGCAATCCGATTCCGATAACAGGTACGGTTTTCCTCACTGTAACG
Organism: uncultured Lachnospiraceae bacterium; assembly: GCA_910585205.1. Classification (GTDB taxonomy): domain Bacteria; phylum Bacillota; class Clostridia; order Lachnospirales; family Lachnospiraceae; genus VSOB01. The sequence continues at coordinate 24,771 of CAJUCC010000004.1, read as the reverse complement.
CAGATCCGATTTGATCCCGGCAAACAGATGAAGAAGACCTGACAGTATTTCCGGTGACTCCGACGAGACGCCGCTTTCCAACTCCACGCTGCTTCCGTCTGTCAGCGTTCCGATCTCTTCCGCTTCTTCCTGCCAGAAATTTTCTACGGTTTCAATCGTATCCGTATCCAGTCTGCATCCCGTTCTGTCGGCGATTGTGACAAGCGCCTCTCCCATAAGAATCAGCAGATCGGCATACAGCGGATTGTTCAAATCCAAATCGGCGCCGCACTGCACCATATGAATTTCATATCCCTCTTTTGCCAGTCTGGATGCCATATCATTGAGTTCGGTGCTTTTTCCGCACCCCTTATGCCCCAGGAGCAAAAAGGTATTCTGCTCCGAGGGAACTTTACATGCCTCATAAATATCTTCAATCGGGGAAATATAAGCGTCTCCCGTTCGCACAGACATGGTTTTATCATAATAAAACTGACCGAGTTCTTCTATCTTTAAAGGCCCCGGTCTAAAAGCATTGGGGATATTCTGAATCGTTTCAGCAAATTTCATAATAAACTCCTGTTCTACGTGATCGTATCTACCCTATCATATCGAAGTCGTATCTGCAAGAAATTTTCTCGTTCCACAGCTGCCAACCATATTGTCCGACCGATTGTAACCTGCAAAACAAAAAGGAAGGGGCGATATATCCGGTTCTTGCAACCGGACATATCCATTTTACCCCCCCCCTTATTATTATGGTTTATTTTTTCAAAACAAATTTTCCAACCAGCTGTTCCAGATTTTCAGACTGCGCAGACAACTCCTCGCTCGTAGCCGAAGTCTCCTGCGCCGCTGCGGAATTGCTCTGAATCACTTCCGAAATCTGCTCCACACCTTCTTCGAGCTGTTTCATTGCCTCTGCCTGAGAAGTGGACAATTCGCTGATCTCCTTTGTTGAAAGCGCCAGCATCTTAATCCCTTCAATAATAGATTCCATGGATGTAGTCGCCTTAACCGTAATCTCGTTTCCGTGTTCGATCTCCTGAATGGAATCCTCAATCAGTTTCTTGGTATTGACTGCGGAACTTGCGCTGTCCGATGCCAGCTTACCGATCTGCTCAGCAACCACTGCAAAGCCTTTGCCTGCCTCACCTGCTCTGGCTGCCTCAATGGAAGCGTTCAGAGAAAGCAGATTCGTCTGGGAAGCAATATCCTCAATCTCTGCAATAATATTGGCGATTTCCTTGGATGTATGATTGATACGTTCCATCGCCTGATTCAGATCTTTAATATCTTCATTGCTCTTCTCAGCTTCCTGTTCGAACTTCTCTGCGCTGATATAAGATGCGTTTGCCTTATCGGAACTATGTATTACACCTTCCGTAACATTCTGAATCGTTGCCGTCAGTTCCTGTACGGACGCGGCCTGATCCGTCGCGCCTTCCGCCAAAGCCTGTGCACTCTCCGCCATCTGGCTTGCCCCGAGTGCAACCTCATTCGAGCCGTCGTTGATCTTACCCATCGTCTCACTCAGTGAGGCCGTAATGGTCTGAATCGCTTCATCCAGTGCCTTAAAGTCACCCTTAAATTCCACTTCAGCCTCTACGTCAAAGTTACCGGAAGCAATCTGCCCCAGCACCCGGTCAAGCTCCCGGATATAATTTTTCAGGCCATTGATCGCCGATTTGAAGTAATCCGTCATTTCGCCCACTTCATCGCCGTACATCCGTTCAATCTGAATATTCAGATCACCCTGAGAAAGCTTCTTGGAAGCCTCTTTTACATGGCTGATCGGCTCGGAAATAATATTTGCCACAAAAGCCGCAAACTTCATGGAAATCAATACGGCCGCAAGGATAACAGCCGCCATAACACCCGCCAGTATATAGGTCTGAATCGCCATCGAAGTAGCTGCGGAATCTCCCATTTCAACATTCAATTCAAACAGCTCTTCCACTGCTGTCGTAAGCTTTTTCAGGGTAGGTTTTCCCTGTGTCAAAAGCAGATCCAGCGCTTCCGCGTTCTGGTTCTGGGATGCCAGTGTTTCCACCTCTTTAAAAATACTGCGGTACTGCGGCAGTATTTCGTCGATCTGATTCACATATTGCATTTCCGCATCTGTCTGACAATGTTGTTTCATTGTTACAAGGGCAGCGTCTGTCTTCGCCTGTATCTCGTCCAGCTCCTGCTGTGCTTCCTTAATCCCCGCCTCATCCTCAATCAGAATGATTTCTCTTACAACGGCCGGTTCTTTGTTCAGATAGGTACTGAACAAACCGATCTCACCCTGTGCAAATCCGTTGTTTACCAGAGCATTTTTGTAACCGAAATTGTTGCGAAGCAGGAAAATTACCCCAAGCACACCCGCAATACTGGCAACAGCCACCGCCAGTGAAAAGCAGAATTTCAGCTTTTTCTCCACTTGCATTTCTTTTATCTTATCGAACATTTATTTCACCTGATCCTTCCTCATTTCTCCCAAATACATTACATTTATAACTCTCTTTTCCGTGGAACAGCCTGCATACAACACGATATTCATCTATCAAGGTTCGCCTTCAATCATACGATCAACATTGGAGTTATGATTATTATACTACTTTTTCAGAAAAATTCAACGGGAAAATGGCAGAAATATACCGAATTATCCCGTTTTTCTGACAATCTGCCGGGAACTCCCCGAATTGTTTTTCTATTGAAATATGCCGGAAAATGTGGTAATTTGTATTCAGAACAGAATCTGATTTCATATGATAAAGGGGGAAATGCAATACAATGTCAACTTATTACAAGCACAAACGGACCGAAAGTGCAAGGGTTCCCTATTCTTTTCAGTGCGAACAGTGTATGAAAGGAAGCGGTCAGCTCACGGCATCCATCACAGGAGCGGAAGCCATACACAGCAGTAACTATCAGGCTCTTACCATGAAGGAAACCGAAAAGCTTACGGTCAAAGCCCATAAAAACCTTGTCAAACGCATGCAGGAAGTTTATCAGGACGCCACACAGAAACAAATCTTTGCCACCGAGTTCAGCGACACCTGCCCGCACTGCGGCAAACCGCAGTCATGGGGCTTATCAGGCATGAAGAAAAACATGTGGGGAACACCGATTTCCTACCTGATCGTCGGTGTCATAATTAGTATCATCACCTATGTATATGCCGTTGTCGAAGAAGAACCGTGGGCTGTCTATGCGGTCTGCGGCATTATGGGCATCGCTCTTCTGGCCGCTGTGGGTTCCCTGATTGTCAATCTGATTAAAATCTCGGCCAAAAATAAAAAAGTTTCGACTGCTCTGCAGAAGAATGTGCCGGTTATCGACTGGGGGCCGGTACAGAACCTGCTCAACGAAGGTTAATAAAGTACCGCTAAAAACCGCTTCGGGCATAGCAAAGCATTTGCCCGAAGCGGTTTTTAGCGGTCCCGGCGCTCTTTACCTGATCCGCATCGCAATCCCGCCGACCACCCGCTCCATCCGTTCCGCGCGCTCAGCCAGATAACAGAGTGTGCGTCCTACTTCTTCCCGATAGCGTTCTTCTCTCTCATCGACGGGAACCACACCATAGCCAACCTCATCACAGACAATCACGATCTCCGGGTTTTCTCTGAGCAGTTCGTCCAGAATCTGCGTTACCGTCTGCGGTGTCCCCGTCCATATCTGCCGCCGGACCAGCTCATGCAGCCGGTTCAGTATTTTCGGCGTCTCCGTCCGCCGCGCCGGTTCCGGCGCACCGATCTCTCCCCCGTCCAGAATTTCCGCTTCCGTGACGATGATATTTCTCTGTTTCAGTTTCCTTTGCGCATAAGCCAGCTTTCCCTGAAAGCTGCCGCCGATCACAAGTTCCATACATACCCCAGAATGCCCGTAAGCCATGCAAACACCAGTTCATATACGACGACAAACCAGCCTGCCAGATCCCCGGTCAGCCCGCCAAACTGCCGGTATGCCATCACTTCATAATAAAAATACACAAGCAGGCTGACCGCAATACATCCGATGCCATATCCCCCATACAGGAAATATGCCGCCAGCGCCGCCAGAAACAGCCACAGAGACAGAACCGCCAGTACAATCCTGCGGCTTGCACCGCAAACAAAGGTAAAGGCCAGCCCGTCTCCCTTTGCATTTTGCAATGTCAGAAGCCCGAACGCGCTGAGCGTACGGGAAACGAAAAAACCGATTCCCAGAAACAGAATCTGCCGTTCCTCCAGCAGAAAAAAAAGCGCCGCGCCGTACAGCGCCGTCTCACATACCAGACTGATACAGGCAAATGCCCCGATGTGCGGATCTTTTAAAATTTCCAGCTTTCTCTCTCTGTCCCGATAGGAATGCAGCGCATCCATCGTATCCATAAATCCGTCCAGATGAATACCGCCGGTCAGCAAAATCGGCAGCACCGTTCCCGTCAGGACAAATACGGAAAAAGGCACAAATATGCCGATCTGCGACCGCAGTACCCATAAAAGGTATATGCCGCCGCCGATCACGAGTCCCACCCACGGGAAAAAGCAGAGTACATATTTCATATTTTTCTCTTCCCATGTCACTCTGGGAACCGGAATCCTGGAATACATGGAAAACGCCAGACACAGGCTTTTCAATACGGACATAGTTACTCCTTTTTCGGCAGCCGTTCCCCCTTGAGGCAGAGCGGAACAGAATAGACAATCTCATAAAATTCGTCTGCCGCAGCGGCCAGACGACAGTTGATCTCCCCGAGTGTACGGATATAAGCCGCCGTCTCGCCGTCATAGCGGTTCCCGTCGGAAAAGATTTCATTGGTGACAATGACCAGATCAAGGCACTGCTCTGTCAGCTCCCCGATCCGGGACAATATCGTCTCACGGGCCTCTCCGAATGGCATACCGCCGGAAAAAACCAGATTTGCCAGCAGATTCGACATACATTCCAGCAGAATAACCCGCTCACGGCCCGTTCCGAGCACACCGTCTGCCGGGCCAAACGGCGCTTCCACCGTCCGAAATCCCCGGCCGGCGCGCTGCCTTCTGTGTCGGGCAATCCGCGCCGCATTGCCCGGACTGCGCTCCATCGTAGCCAGATATATCTTTTCGGTGATGCCGCGCTCCCGCGCCAGACGGCAGACAAGCCGCTCTGCATATTCCGATTTTCCGCTTCCGCTGGCCCCGGTCAGTACATATACCATTCAGTCTTCCCCAAAATCATGATATTGTGCAATCTGTATTTTTTCGAATGTTTCCCCGCTGCGATAAACGCTCTCCGCCATATCCAGCATGGAAAACAAGAGCGCCGCGCCCGTGCCCTCACCGAGCGCCAGACTGCCGTCGATCACCGGCGAAAGAGAAAGCGCCTGCAAAACAGCCTCCATGCACGGCTCACGGCTGATATGAGACGCAAGCATGCAATCCGCGGCATCCGGGCACAGCCGGACGGCCACAAGCGCCGCCACCGCCGAGATCATGCCGTCGATGACAATCGGAACGCCGTAGCGGGAACCGCCGATAAACGCACCCGCCATACCCGCAATATCAAAGCCGCCCACACAGGCGAGCACCTCCTGCGCAGAGCGCTCCCGCAGCCGGTACCGCGCCAGCGCTTCCTCCACAACCCGGCGCTTGCGCAAAAGCCCCGCGTCGGAAAGTCCTGCGCCCCTGCCGATCGCCGCTTCGGCGGACAGACCGAGCAGCGCCGCCGCTATGGCCCCTGCCGTCGTCGTGTTGCCGATTCCCATCTCTCCCGTTCCCAGTATCGTATATCCCTTTTCCCGGTATTCCCGTACCAGCCCGATACCGGTTTCCACCGCCTTCTGCGCCTGCATCCCGCTCATGGCCGGCTCCACGGAAAAATCCCGTGTCCCGTCGGCAATTCTGCGCCGGATCATATGCGGCGAATGCACGGCATCCCGAATGCCCATATCAACCGCAAAGACATCAATCCTGCGGCCGCACCGGCTGCACATACGGTTGACACTCGCTTTCCCCTCCGCGATATTATCCGCCACAAGGGCCGTCACATGGCTGCCCGTCTGGGTTACGCCCTGCGCCACAATACCGTTATCCGCACAGAATACGAGAATCGCCCGTCTCTCCAGTGCAATGTCCTCGCTCCCCTGGATGCCCGCGATCCGTATCACGCTCTCCTCCAGCTTTCCCAGTCCATATAACGGTTTGGCCACAGCATTCCATTTTTCCGCCGCCCGCTTTTCCGCCCCGCGATCGATCACTTTTATTCCCTCTTTCCGTCATACCGATGCAGAGAAGCCCGCTCCAAAAATGCCTCCGCAAACGATTCGTTTCCATAAAAATACAGATGCGGAAACGCCGCATATAACGTATCCGAGACGATTCCCCCGGTCCATTGCCCGTCTCCCGACGCCTTTTGCGCCAAAAGGCCGCTGCCCTGCATTTCACAATTATAATAATGAAACTCGTGCGCCGTCAGGCGCATCTCCTCTCGGCCGAACAGCCGTGTTCCCGGCATATGCAGCGAAAGCCGGATATAGCCGAACCGTTCCAGCCCGCTTCCCCGCCTGCCGGTGCCCGGCAGTACGCCCGCCATCTCCCGCATTATTCCGCCGCTGTCCTGCAGATACTTTTGCAGATACAAAAAACCGCCGCACTCCGCAATGCACGGCAGACCGGACACAACGGCCGCGCGGATGCTATCCCGCATACCGGCGTTGCCGGCCAGCTCCGCACCATATAGCTCCGGGTACCCGCCGCATAAAATCAGACCGTCCAGAGCATCCGGAAGCGCACGGTCCCGAAGCGGGCTGAACGGTATCGGTTCACACCCCCGCTTTTGCAGATAGCGAAGATTATCTTCATATAAAAAGCAAAAGGCTTCGTCTCTCGCCAAGCCGATCCGCAGGCTGCCGTTTTGCGGTTTTGCCGCGTACACGCACCCGGCCGTGCCGATTTCCTCCGCCGAAAGGTCCCCGGAAATGCACGCCGCGCCGGATGCCAGCTCCAGCAGCGCGGACCAGTCGACAGTGTCCGCAATCTGCGCGTAAAACCGTTCCAGTCTTTCCCGAAAATCCGTCAGCTCCTGCGCCGTCACCAGCCCCAGATGGCGGCTTTCCAGCACGAAGGCATCCTGCGGCGGGAGAAAGCCGACCGCCCGTATCCCCATTTGCTCCGCCAATGGTTTCAGTTTTTCATATCGTTTCCGCGACACCCGGTTGAAAAGAACACCGGCAATCCCGCTCGGTCTGCGGTATGTAAGAAAACCGTGCAGCACGGCGCCGACGGAATTTCCCATGCCCGCCGGATCGATCACCAGTATCACCGGGAGCGCCGCAGCACGGGCAAGCGCGTAACAGCCCGCTTCCTCCGTCATGCCGATGCCGTCATAATAGCCCATCGCGCCTTCCACAACGGCAATGTCCGCATCGCCGCAGCCCTCCTGCAGCAGACGCCGCACCCCGGTTTCGCCCGAAAAAAACAAATCCAGATTGCCGACAAACGCTTCCGCGCCCAGAATCCGCCGGTAAAACATAGGATCAATATAATCCGGGCCGCATTTCCATGCACTGACGCGCAGTCCCCGCTTCCGCAGGCCAAAGAGCAGGCCGCAGACCGCCGTCGTCTTGCCGCATCCGCTTCCGCTTCCCGCTATCATAATCCGCCCGGCGGCGGACGTTTTCCCGGTCTCCCGACGCAGTTTCACGCCTGTTTCCCGTCCATGGATATGATAAATACCGGATTCTGACCGTCCATCAGATGATGCCCCGCGATCTCCCGTCCTCTGGCCGCGGTAATCTGTAAAATTTCCACATGTTCCAGTTCGTACTGTTTCACCAGTTCCAGCACCTCGGCAAGCGATTCGAGCGAAATGACATTCATTACAATATGTACGCCGGGATTTTTTTCCAATACGGCCCTGAGAATGCCGTCTTTCTCCCGTCTGCTCCCGCCGATAAACACCGCGTCGGGGGCGGGAAGCTCCGCCAGGGCGTCGGGCGCGTTCCCCTCTATAATTTCCAGATTGTCAGCCAGAAATTTCTCTTTATTGGCACGCAGCAATTCCAGCGCACGTGAACTGCTCTCCACCGCATAGACGCAGCCGCGCCATGCCTGCGCCGCCATCTCCACCGATACCGAACCGGTTCCCGCGCCGATGTCATACGCAACCGCGCTCTCTTTCAGATGCAGACGGCTCAGCGTCATGGCCCGCACCTCGCTCTTGGTCATCGGCGCCTGCCCCCGGATAAACCGGTCGTCCTCGATTCCGAACGCAGGCGTCCGGCAGACGCGGTCATTGCTAATAAACATAACGCTCAGGGTATTCTCAATCGCATCCAGCTTATCCGCCTCATCCAGCAGTTCTCCGGCCGAAGCCGTAACGATTTTTTCATCCGGATAGGACAAACGGATACCGATTGTCAAAACACAGTCCTGCAGCTCCGCCAGACATAATTTTTCCACAATGCTGCGCAGGCTGCCGCCCATCAGAAGAAACGTCTTTTCGTGAGTTCTTACCGCCTGGATCCAGTTCTCTTTCCGTCCGTGCAGACTGACGATACATGCATCCTGCCAGGAGATCCCGCTTTTGGCCGCCAGATAGGAAATGCTGGAAATCCCTGCCATAATCTGTACCTCGTATTTCTTTTCCAGCAGCGCCACAATCCCCTTCGTGCCGCTGTAAAAGCCGCTGTCGCCCGACATACAGATCACGATGTGTTCTCCCTCTGCCTGTTCGATAATGGACAAAATCTCTTTTCCATCAAAGGTTTCCTGGTACTGCCCCTTACAGTTTTTCGGCAGTGTTCCCCGCATCCGCTTTGCGCCGATAATCAGGTCCGCTTCCAGCAGAGCGCACCTGACTTCCTTTGTCAGCAGATTGGGATTTCCCATGCCGATCCCCACAATGGTAATCTGTTTGCTCATTTCCTCATTTCCTCCAAAATTGCAATCGCTTCCCGCAGTGTAATCCCGTCCTCGTCCGGTTTTCGGATCACAAGCAGTCCGGCACCGGCCCGCACCGCCGCACTGCGCTTTTCATAAAATCCGCCCGGTCCGCCGGACTGCTTGGTGACAAGCCACCGAATGTCAAACTCTTTCAGAAAACCATAATTCATGTCTTCCGTAAACGGTCCCTGCATGGCAGAAAGATGCCTGCCCGCAATGCCCAGATCCATACAGGTGCGTATCGTATCCGGTTCCGGCAGCACCCGCACATACAGACGGTTCCGAAAATCCGGCAGCGCCGTATAGGCCCGGATTTCCCGGCTGCCTGTCGTCACCAGTATGTTGCCCGGCTGCCCGCTCAGAAACAAAACCGCATCCCCGATCGTGTCAAAGAAAAACGTCCCCGCCTGCCTGTCCTGTGCGTGCGCTTCCAAAACCGTCCGCCGCACCCGCCGGTATGGGACATGAGACGCGGCGCATGCCTGCCGGATATTGGCCGTCGCTTCCTGCGCATAAGGATGTGTGGCGTCCAGAACGACCGGCGCATGCTCCGAGACGACAAGCCGCTCCATCTCTTCCGCCGTCAGCCTACCGGTCCGGATTTCCACATCCATCGCCTCCGCGCCCGTCTGCCTGTCTGCCTCCGCATATGTTTCCCGCGCCTCCTCAAGAGTCTGTGCGCCGTATGCCGTAGCCACACAGATCACGGCGGAAACCCCATATGCCATACAGTGACGGTATAAGGCCGTTCCCTCGCTCGTACCCCCGAATATCACAATTCTGCCGGATCCCCCCACAGGGGCAGCGGACGTTTGCGTGCGTTCCGCCGGGTACCCCCGCGGCGTTACCATGTGGCCGCCGACCTGTATCGTCGTCTCGTTTCCGATGTATATGGTCGTAAACATATCCGCCGCAAAATCGCGCAGCGCTGCAAGTGTAAGGACGCCCGACGTCTCCCCTTCCCGCCCGATATTTCTCACATAGCCGCAGACCGTCTCCGGTCTTCGGTACCGTAATATCAGGTCGCACGCCGTCCGCAGATATGTCTTCCGCTTACGGCTGGCAGGGTTATACAGACAGATTATCATACCGCTTTCGGCGGCCGCACGTACCCGCTCCCATATCGTCTCCGCATCCGTGAGCAAATCGCTGAGACTGATTACCGCAAAATCATGGGTCAGCGGTGCGCCGAGCAGAGCCGCTCCGCTATTGGCTGCCGTCACGCCGGGAATCACACGGATCTCCACCTCTGCCGCCTCCGGCAGTGACGCCCGGAGCTGATAGAGCAGGCCCGCCATACCATAGATGCCGGCGTCGCCGCTGCATACGAGCGCGACGCTCTTTCCCGCAGCCGCGGACAGCAGCGCCCACCGGCAGCGCTCCTCCTCCTGCCGCATCGGCGTACTGTAATATTCCTTTTCCGGCAAATGCTGCCGTAACAGCGCCGTATAAACCGTATATCCCGCGATCACGCCGCACTGTTCCAGAGCGGCCTTCGCCTCCAGTGTCATGCCGCCCGGATGCCCGGGTCCGATGCCGACCACATATAAAATCATTTTGTCGTCTCCCTGCCTTTTCCTGCGCCGCACGCTCCTATGGAAACCGCAGCCGTACTTCCCGCCGGTAAACCGCCAGTGTCATACCGTCCCGCACCTGTTTACCGATTATTTTTTCCCCGTTGCCGCTGCCCAGACAGGCGCTTCTCTCACAGACATTATCCGTTCCCGTCCGCTGCTCTACGAACGCGGAAGCGGCAAAACTGCCGACGGCGGCGTTCAACCGCGCCGCCGGATACGTCGCAAAGGGAACCTGCAGCCAGGCCGCAAGTTCCGCAAGCCCCGGTTCCCGTGATTTTCGGGAAATGGAGCAGAGTTTTCCGATCCGTGCCGCAGCCAGGCCGTATTCGTCCAGCACAGACAACAAAAACGCCTGCAGCGCGGAAAAAGAAATCCCTTTCCGGCACCCCATCCCTGCGACAAGATCCGTCGGATGCAGGACACAAGTCACCGGAAAACGGCTCTCTTTTTCGCAGCCGGGGTAGCAGACCACAATTCCCGACTCCGCATCTCCCGACGTCAGTCCGGGCGCAAGCCGGCCGTCAATGGGAAAATCGGTGTCAAACCCGACCGGTTCCCCGGCCAGCAGACGGGCGGAAATCTGTTTGATTCGCTCCGGGTATGGAATCCGCAGGCCGTTTTGCACCGCCCAGGTGTCTGCGGCAAATATGCCGCCGCGGTCGGTTGCCGTCGTAATCACCGGTTCCGCGCCGAGCAGGCGGGCCGTCTTTTCCGCCAGTGCATTGGCGCCGCCCACATGACCGGACAGCAGCGAAACCACGTAAACGCCGCATTCGTCCACCGCCAGTACACCCGGATCCGTCATTTTACTGCGCAGGAACGGGGCAACCGCCCGTACCGCTATGCCGCAGGCTCCCACGAAAATCAGAAAATCCGCCCGCGCAAACAGGCTGCCCGTCAGACTGCTCAGATCATCGAACGGCAACAGCCCCGCCTTCTCATAACGCCGGAAGAGAAATCCCTCCGCCTGCCAGTTCTCCTTCCTGAACGCATCTTGCAGACGCAGCGCCAGCTGTCCTCCTTTTTCCGAAAAAGCCACAATCCCGACCCGTTTCATGCTTTTCGATACTCCGTGGAAAAATCGGGGGCATATAAACGGGACAGCTCATACGCGCCGTCCAGAAATTCTCCCACCAGTACGAGCGCCGTCTTGCGGATGCCGTGCTCCTGTGCCATCTCCGGCAGACGCCCCAATGTCCCCCGGACGATTTTTTCGTCTTCCCAGGTCGCTTTATAGACAAGGGCACAGGGCGTCGTCTCGGTGTAAGCGCCCTGCAGCAGCTCGCTTTTTACCGTCTCCAAAAGCCCGGCGCTCAGAAACAGAATCATCGTCGCCCCATGCTGCGCCAGCGCCGACAGTCGTTCCCGTTCCGGCACGGCCGTCATGCCTGCCGCTCTGGTGATAATGACCGATTGGGTCAATCCCGGGAGGGTATATTCCGCACGCAGGGAAGCGGCGGCTCCGCAGAAACTGCTGACCCCCGGACAAACCGCATAGGCAATGCCGAGCGCTTCCAGCGCGTCCATCTGTTCGCGCACCGCGCCATAGAGACAGGGATCACCCGTATGCAGCCTGACAATTTCCTGCCCGTCTGCATCTCCCTGCCGCATTACCGCAATCACTTCCTCCAGCGTCATCTCCGCACTGTTATAAACCCGGCAGGCCGCAGGCGCATGTTCCAGCAGCGCCGGATTGACAAGGGAACCGGTATAAATAACAATATCCGCCTTTTGCAGCCGTTCCTGTCCCCGCACCGTAATCAAATCTTTCGCGCCCGGTCCCGCGCCCACAAACCAAATCATAAGCGTTCCCTTTCTGCCGCCGGCGCCCGGTTCTCCGGCGCCTGCAGCGCGGCGATCAGCGCATCCGCCCGCTCCGTCTTTCCAAGCAGGCCGTATGCATCGGAAAAGACAACCGCACCGACTTCCATCCCTGCAAAGACACGCCGGTCCAGATGCCGTCCGATTCGCTGCAGCAGCACGTCCATCACCGCATCCGACAATCCCGCATCCCGTAACAGCGATACCGCCGCGTCCGTTGTCACACATTCGGTTACGGCCCGCAGCAGCGCGGTTTCCGCCCCTGCTTCCAGTGCACAGGCACAGAGGATTTCCATTCTTCCGTCCCCGTACCGGGAATGCGTGTTCATCATACCGGCCCCCAGTTTGACCAGTTTGCCCAGATGTCCCACGAGCAAGACCCCTTTTATATGGAAAGAAGCCGCCAAATCCAGTGCATCGCCGATAAAATTGCTGCACTTTACGATACCTGCCGGCGCAAGCCCAAGCACATCAGCGGCAAAGCGCATCCCGAAATTTCCCGGCGTCATCGCACAGTATGTTCTGCCGGCCGCCGCCTGCATCCGCAGCTCCAGTGCGATCGTATCGACCAACGCTTTTTCGCTCATCGGTTCCACGATCCCGCTCGTGCCGAGAATGGAAATGCCGCCCGTAATCCCCAGCGCGGGATTAAAGGTCCGTGCCGCGCGCTCCTCCCCTTCCGGGGCGGAAATCGTCACCGTCAGGCCGCCCGCATATCCCTGCGCATCCGTAACCGTTTCCACCTGTTCCCGGATCATTTCCCGCGGCACCCGGTTGATCGCATAGCTGCCCGGCGGCTGATCCAGTCCCGGACGGGTCACTCTGCCGATCCCCGCGCCGCCTGTAATATGTACGCCCGGCAGGCGTTCTTTTCTCACCTCTGCCAGAATCAGCATACCGTCCGTGGCATCCGCATCGTCTCCGCCGTCCTTGCGCACTCCGGCGCAGGCCCGGTCTTTCCGCACGGATACCGCTTCCAGCGACAGGGTGAGCACGGTCCCTTTCGGTGTCGGCAGCGTAACCTGCTCCAAACATTCCCCCGTCAGAAGCATCCATGCCGCCGCCTTTGCCGCCGCTGCCGCGCAGGAACCGGTCGTGTAACCGCACCGCAGTTTTTTCCTGTCCTTATAGATATATGTCTCCGGGTTCATGTGACGCTAATGTCACGGCTGCAGGCCAGTGCCAGCGCGCCCGGCCCCAGATGGCAGCCGATGCTCAGGGAAAGCGCCTGTACCTCAATCTCATGGTGCGGAAATTCCGCCCGCAGTTCTTCCCGGAAGTTTTCCGCCGCCGCAGCATTATGCGTGTGCGCGATAAAAAGGTGCATCCGTTTCTCATTGCCGCCAAATCGCCCCGCAATATCGTTTTTTATGGCATTGACCATAATTGATTTCCCCTGCGCCGTCGTCCGGGCTTTGGCAAACGCATCCAGCTTTTCCCCCTGAATCTGCAGCACCGGTTTCAGGCGCAAAATATTGCCGAGGGCCGCTGCCGCCGGCGTAATGCGGCCGCCCCGTTTCAGATATGTGAGCGTATCCAGCATAATATAAATGCTGGAATTGCCCTTATCCCTCTCCAGAAACGCTTTGATCTCTTCCGCGCACATTCCCTTTTCCCGCGCCAGATACAGGGCATCCTGCACACTTCTTTTCTGGGTTACGGAAATCCGCTGATTGTCCACAACCGCAACGCGGCCCGCATAGTCCTGCGCCAGAAGCTGCGCCGTCTGACAGGAACCGGACAGGCCGCCTGACATCGGGATATAGACCAGCTCATCACAGTCTGCCAGCACCCGGTCCCACAGCCCCGTCACTTCTCCGGGCGTCGGCTGTGAAGTCGTGATCGTTGATCCGGCCTCCATCTTCTCGTAAAAAGCATCCTGTGTCAGATCTTTTTCCTCATAATATGTCTGTTCGTCTACCATAAACGGCATCGGAAGCACCGATACCCCCAGCGCCTGCGCTTCCTTTTGTGTCATGCCGCTGTTGCTGTCTGTTACAATTCCAACCACGCCCTGTTTCCTTTCCGTCTGTTTTTCTCATTTATTTTACGGTCAGATACTCCGAAAGTCAACCGGAGAGGCAATGGCCTGTTCCAAAGCGTCGGACACCGCTCCTTCTTTCAGAAACCGATCCGCCGCCTCGCCCGCTTCCTGTAAAACTTTCGCATCCTGATAAATATCGCCAATCCGAAAAGCCAGACTGCCGCTCTGCCGGATGCCGAACAGATCTCCCGGCCCCCGCCGGCGCAGGTCTTCCCCCGCAATCAAAAACCCGTCGTTGGATTTCTGCAGAACCGAAAGCCGTTCCATCGTATGTTCCGCCCCGGAAGAACTGACGAAAATGCAATACGACTGTTCTTTCCCTCTGCCGACCCGCCCCCGGAGCTGATGTAACTGCGCCAGTCCGAAACGCTCTGCATTTTCCACCATCATCACCGTGGCATTCGGCACATTGATCCCGACCTCAATGACCGTTGTGGAGACGAGAATGTCAATATCGCCCTTTCCGAACGCTTCCATAATACGTTTTTTTTCGGCCGCTTTCATTCTTCCGTGCAGACATGCGATCTGTACCTGCCGGGGAAAGACCGTTTTCAGCTTTTCGGCATACGCCGTAACATTCTCCAGACCTTCCATCTCTCCTTCTTCCACCATAGGACAGATAACATAGGCCTGCCTGCCTTTGGCAATCTCCCCGCCGATAAACCGGTATGCCTTCCGGCGATAGCCGGTATCGACCACGCAGTTTTTGATCGGCAGCCTGTCCCGCGGCAATTCGTCAATCACGGAGATATGCAGATCGCCGTACAGAATGATCGCCAGCGTCCGCGGGATCGGCGTCGCGCTCATTACGAGCACATGGGTATCCATGCCCTTCCCGGCCAGCGCTTCCCGCTGCCGCACACCGAACCGGTGTTGTTCATCCGTTACGACAAGCGTCAGGTTCCGGTATACGGCCTTTTCCTGAATCAGCGCATGGGTACCGATAATAACATTGGCTTCGCCGGATTCGATGCGGCGGTAACACTCCCGCTTTTCTTTCGCTGTCAGAGAACCGGTCAGCAGCGCCGGGCGAAACGGCAGGCCGTATGCCGCTGTCATCTCGCGGATGCTCTCACAATGCTGCCGTGCCAATACTTCCGTCGGCGCCATCATCGCGCCCTGACAGCCGTTCGCCACCGTCAGAAGAAGCGCCAGTATGGCAATCACCGTTTTCCCGCTTCCCACGTCCCCCTGTATCAGACGATTCATGACGGTTTCTCCCTGCAGATCGGCCTTTACCTCTTCCCAGACCCGCTTCTGGGCATCCGTCAGCGTATAGGGAAGCCGCTCCAGAAAACGCACCGTGTCCGCGGTCTCCGTCAAAGGATGGGGATTTCTGATCCGGATGCTGCACTCCCTGCTCTTACGCAGCCGCACGATAAACAGAAAAAACTCGTCAAACACCAGCCGCCGTCTGGCCTGCCGCAGCATTGCCTCATTTTCCGGAAAATGAATCCCTTCCAGTGATTCCCGATATGATGTCAGTTGATAGTATTGCCTGATTTCATCCGGTAAATACTCGTCAATGCCATCACACAAAGACAATGCCTGCCGCATGGCTTTTGTCACCGCATGGTTCGTCAGTCCGCCGGTCAGCGGATAGCGCGGCTGCAATGTATCCCGCAGCTTTTCGTACGCTTCCACACCGTAGACCGCCGGCTGCTCCATCTTCGGGGTATCCGCATTGCCGGATACCGTCCCCCGGAAAATATACGTTTCGCCCGGTTTTATCATATTTTTCAGATAGGGAATATTGAAAAATGTCAGCGAGAGCGTATCCGTTCCGTCACTGATCCGGCAGGTGGAAACCGTCAGACGGCCGCCTTTGCGCGCCGCGATACCGCCTGTCAGAACCCCCCGCACGGCGCAGAACATCCCCGGTGCCAGCTCCCGCATGGGAACGGTATCCCGAAAGGTATCATACCCGGCCGGATAATGCCGCAGCAAATCCTGAATGGTATCGATACCCAGTTTTCCGAAAAGAGACGCCGTTTTTTCTCCGACCCCTTTTAACGATCTGATTTCTGCCGTTACATGCATAATGGAAACTCCCGCGGACTGTTTCCGCTGTCTGTAAAATGCCGGTTTGCAGGATCCTTCGTTACATATGGGGTATTTTAACAGAGTTTGCAGAAAAATACAACATTCCTGCCCGGATGGTACGCTTCTGCCGGAAATCACTCCCCGTTTCCCTGCTCCCACTCCCGATACTGTTGCAGCAGACGATCCATATCTTCTTCCGCCTTCTGCTTTACATACTGATTCCGGTAGGCAGCTTCCTGCTGTGTCAAAATCTCCTCCCGGAAAAGTTCCTGCTGTTCCTTATACGCTCTGTCCTTTTGCCATTCGTCAAGAAATATCAGCACCAGCGCTGCGATCGTAACGGCGCAGCAGGATGCCAAAAGTTTCAGATCCGAATACTTTCTCTTCCAATAAAACCGCTCCAGCTTTTCTTCATTGGCAGCGGCAAACAACAGATAGCTGCGAAGATAATCTCCCACATCCTTTCTCCGGTTCAGGTCTATCGTTCTGCCCTGACGGGAAAAGGATGCTATAATCGTTTCGTGAAACGCGTTCCCTTCCTTATTTCGAAATCCGCTGCCGGAGAGAAAGGAAAGCCGTATATGCCGATGTTTCCGCCGCCGGAAAACCGGATCATCCGTCTCCCAGGCGCCGTTTTCCGGCTGCTGTTTCGCTTTTTGAAACCGTATCAGAAACCGGTCAAAGTACAGCAGCGTTTCACGGCTGAATCCGTACAGGCGGCAGACTTCTTTTATAAATGCCGCCCGAAAATCATTGTTTTGAAACAGCTCCGCGAAAGCGGGGACGTCCAGAAATATCTGCCACGCCGTTACATTGTTAATCAGATACGGATTATAGACAAGCAGGTGAAACTGTCTGAAAAACTGCTCCCGGTCGCCGTATGTATCGATTTCGCTGAAGTCATAGGAAACGCGCGCAGCCGACACATCGGTATGGGTCTGCTCCGCTTCCTGCACACGTGCGGGCGTTTTCTTCACAACAACCGCTGTTTCCTGTTTCGCCTCCACAGTTTCCGGCCGCGGCCGTCTCTGCGGCGGCGCTGCGGCCGCCGTTTTCTTATGTTTTGCATATTGTAACGCCGTTTTATAGGCGTTTTGCAGTATTTTAAACTCCGCCGGATATTCTTCCGGGTGATATTTTTTCGCCTGACGGGCATAGGCAGACTGAATCTGCGCAATATCCGTCGTAGGCTCGATGTCCAGATACTTCCAAATATTCATTGCGGTTACACCCTGCCCTTTTGATCGCCGCCGCTTTCCCCGTGCGGCTTTTGCCTGCTGAACCGAACGGACAGGATATGCCTTTTTGTCTCTTTTTTCAGCCGCAAAGGGCTCCGCCTCCGTTCCATATTGTAGATCCGGCTGACCGCTTCCTGATAGGAACAGCCAAACCGCTCACGAATCTTCCGGTCATATCGTTCGCCGTATGTGAGCCAGACCTGTATGTAGTCGGTTATGTCCTTTTCGTTATCCCCGTACAATTCCCTTCCCTGCCGGGCAAATACCACACGAATCTGTTCGGATAACGCTCTGCCCGCTTCGGTCAGATATTCCTCCTGCATCGTTTTGCGCGGCGGAAAGCGGCGCATCAGCCTGCGAAAAGCCGGCAGATCTGTCTCCCATATCCCGTCCTGCGGTAAATCCTCAGTGTTATGAAACGTCTTCAGATGCTGCGCAAAGTAAAGGATTGTCTTCCGTTTCCAGCCTGATATATTGCATATCTGCCGGGCAAACGCATCGATCCCTGCATAATCAAACATTTCAGATTCTCTCTGAAGTCCGCTTTTTTTCTCACCCTCAGCTTTTTTCTCAGGTTCAGCTTCTTTCTCAGGCGCTGTCTGCGGCCGGACTTCCGGCTTCGCCGGAATCTCTGCGTTCGTTTCGGATGCGGCGCTTTTCGCATACCGCACAGCCGCTTTACAGGCACTTTGCAGCGCCTGAGTCGGGCTGATACCAAGCATATTCCACATATCCATCCCCTTATCAGCCCTCCCCGCTGTACCTGCTTTGGTCAGTCGTCCTCGTCCGCATAGCGGTCATCCCGAAAGAAGGACTCATCAAAGCCGTCAAAGTCAAATTTATTCTCCTCCACGGCGTCCAGATAGATGGAAAACCGAACATAGGCTTCCCGCACTTCCCGTCCCTGCCCGTTTTCCAGGACAGACCGGAAGACCATCAACTGTCTGACAATGTATTCCCGTACCTGCGGACTGCATTCCCGGTACAGCCGCTGCGCCCGCTCCATCAAAAACAGATTCTTTTCGTCTTCCAGCGGGCTGAGTGTCATCTGCCGCAGTTCTTCCAGACGTTTCTGCAGCGCTTCTTCGCTCAGGCCGATTTTCTTATTCATAATAACCTTGTGTAATACCTGACCGTTACTCTTAATCCGAATATCGAGAATGCCGTTAATGTCATACAGAAAGGTCACGCTCGCACCCACGCTGCCCTTCGGCGCTTTGGGAAGATTCGAAACCTCCATTGTCCCGAGCAGCAGATTTTCCTTGGCAATCAGATTGTCACCCTGATAGATGGGAAACGTCATAACGGTCTGATTGTCCCGCACCGTGACATAAGTCTCCGTTTTGCTGCAGGGCAGTGTATCGTTGCGCTCGATAATAGGGGAAAAGCTGCCGTCATAGATCTCCGTCCCCAGAGAAAACGGACAGATGTCGGCCAGAATCATATCTTTCACATCTCCGGTGCGCTCTTTGATCGCCGCCGCAATTCCCACGCCCATGGCTATGCTCTCATCCGGATTGGCCTCCACTATGACCGGAATATCCAAAAGGGTCTTTAAATACTGTGCCACAATCGGCATTTTGGAAGAACCGCCTACCAGAATCAGCTGATCGATCTCGTCCGGCTGTATCCCGCTGTCGTTTATTACCTGGCGGATCGGCTTCGACATCCGTTTGAACAGCTCGGCGGAAATATGGATCAGATGTTGGTTTGTCATACGCATCCTGTATTCCGCACCGCCCAGGCGGATCCTGCGCTCCGCTTTGTTTTTCCCGGAGAGCTCCCATTTCAGCGCTTCCGCCTCTTTGATTACAATCCCCTTCTCCGCCCCCGACAGCAGATTTTCCATAATATGATTTTCTTCGTAAAAGTCTTTTGCTATGATCTCGTTAAAATCTTTCCCGCCCAGATAATTGTCGCCGGCCACCGCCTGAATCTCAACCATATTCTCAAAGGCTTCCACAAGGGACACATCCAGCGTACCGCCTCCGAAATCAAAAATAATAAACGTCTCCGATTCCGCTTTCCCGATATGATGTTTCAGCGCCACCGCAGACGGCTCATTAATCAGCCGTTCCACGCGCAGACCGGCCAGCAGGCCGGCATTTTTGGTCGCACACCGCTTATCATCATTAAAATAGGCCGGCACACTGATTACGGCCTCCGTCACCGGTTCCCCCAAGTAGTTCTCCGCATCTTCCCGAAGCTTGCGCAGAACAAACGAAGACAAATCCTCCGACGTATACTTTTTCGCCGTCCCGTACCGATATTCTGTCCCTATGTTCCGTTTAAATTCCGCAAAGGTATTTTCCGGGTTCGTAATCAACATTTCCTTTGCCACCCGGCCCACATGAACCTCGCCGTCTTTGCCCACACTGACAACCGACGGCGTCAGATATTCTCCGAACGCATTGGGTACCAGTTCGATTTGTCCGCCCCGCCAGACCGTTACCAGTGAATTTGTCGTCCCCAGATCAATCCCGATTATTGCCATATTGTTCGCTCCCCCTTTTGTTCTCATATGCCCCGGCTTCTCTCATCCCGGCGCCCTCCCGGATTCCGATTCCGTCATCCGCAATCCATTTCCCGTCCCGGTCAAAGGCAAATTGCTGCAACAAGATGCCTGCCGTATTATAAAGCGTAATGCGTGAGGGCGTGCCCCGCTCACCGTCAAATACTACCTCCCCATATCCGTTTTCGCCGTTTCTCCCGAATCCGCCCTGCAAAACAGCATTTTGATCGTCATATTCATACATGGCTGCCGCGCGGCCCGCCCCGTCATACACAAACCGGCGCAGTATACGCAGATACCCGGCGTTCGCATCCCGCACACAGGCCCTTTCTTCACTGACGGCGCCGTTTTCATCATAGGATACGGCCGTAAAATATTCCAGTTTGCCGGATTCACAGCATATTTCCCACAGCAGCAAATCCCCGTCATAAGACGCCGCATAGACATCACGCGGCCTGCCGTCCTGAAAATTCCCCTGCCGCAGCAACAGTCTTTTCTCACCCGTATCCGGATCATACCGATACCGTTCCGTCTGCCTTATCGCCTGCGAATCGTACAGATATACGCCAATCTGTTTCTTTGCCTGCGAATGGTATGTGGTTCCCTCCCAGATATGATCTCCCATCGCCGTCCACTCCGATCGGTATGTCCATGTCTGTCCGTTTCCGTAACCGGTCTGGCAGATCAGCCTGCCCGCATCGTCATATAAGGAAAACTGTGTATGATACACCTCTTCGTTTCGGTCATATTCCATGCGGCACAGTTCGTCTCCGTTTTCATTGTACAGAATTGCTTCCTTATATGCCAGAGACCAGTCCCCGTGTGTCCCGATCTGGTAAACATACCGCACACAGGTACAGCCTTCCGGCACATATCGATAGAACCGTTCTTCCGCTACGACGCCCCATTCATATCGTTTCTCGTAAGTCACCCTGTTTTTGCTGTCATAGGCGAAGACAGACCTGTTCGTTCCCGCCGTGAGATCCTCATAACAGTTTCCCTCACGCTCGCATATCAGATTGCCCGCCGCATCATACTCCCACGTCATACAGTGCGTCAGATACCCGTCCGCATCATAGGTATATTCCCCCACCTGTTTGTCTTCATACCAGGCAAACTGTGTATAACCAAACAACCGGTAAGCGTCGTCCGCCGCATAAACACTTGTATCCCCGATCGAAATCCATTCCCCGGACCGCCGCTTTTCCGTCTTTTCCCGCAGGCCGCCCATGGCATCCCGGATCCGGGGATGCGCAACGGCCAAAGCGCCCAGAAGCAAGATCGCAATCACTCTGACCGTCAGGCCACGCCGGTTCTTTTTGGATTTCATCGGACCACACCCCCTTTGCTGCCGGATTTTTCTCTTATTTTACTCTCCTTTTATGTATTTCTCAAGTGTAAAAGAGGGGCAGACACAGCCGTGCAAACGCAGGAAGGAATACATAGCGGTTAGGGCGTTTGCGCCGCTTGCGTAGTTGCTGCACTGAAGATATTTTACAAGCCGGCAGAAATTCTTTCTGATATAATAAACGTCAGTAAGGAGGTATACCACATGAAAAAAGAGGTGCGAACGGTCGTCTACGATGGCGAACTCCGCATTGAGGCTTACCGTTTTGAAGGCATCGTACAGCCTTTCCCAAACCATTTCCATGAATATTATGTGATTGGATTTATGGAGGACGGGGAGCGTGTCCTGTCCTGCAAAAATCAGGAGTACACCGTCGCAAAGGGTGATGTTCTTTTGTTCAATCCGGGGGATAACCACGCCTGTGTCCAGAGTGACGGCGGTACGCTGGATTACCGGGGCTTCAACATCACCAAAGATGTCATGCTGGACTTGACGGAGAAAGTCACCGGCAGACGGGAGTTGCCCGGATTTTCCCAAAATGTAATCTCTGATGAAGGAATCGCCTGCTATCTGCGCCCCCTTCATGAGCTGGTGATGAAAGGTTCCGACGAGTTGGAGAAAGGGGAAACTCTGCTGCTCCTGACCACTCTGCTGATACAGCAATACGGCCAGCCTTTTGAACGCTGCATCCCGGAGCGCCGGGAGGAAATTGAAACAGCCTGCTCCTTTATGGAACAGCATTACGCCGAGCGGATTTATCTGGATCAGATTTGCCGATGTGCCGGATTGAGCAAATCCACCCTGCTCCGGGCCTTTGCCCGCTCAAAAGGCGTCACACCGTACAGCTATCTGGAAAACATCCGCATCGGCAAGGCCAAAAAGTTATTGGAGCAAGGCGTTCCCCCCGTTGAGGCGGCGCTGCAAACCGGTTTCTCCGACCAGAGCCATTTTACCAATTATTTCAACCGATTTCTTGGCCTGGCCCCCGGAATTTATCGGGACATATTCAGGGACACGGAGGGAATGCCGCATGAAAGGTAACGGAACAGCGGGCCATCTCTCCGCCCTGCTTACAATCATCATTTGGGGAACGACCTTTATCTCCACCAAAATTCTGCTGGCCGACTTCCGGCCGGTAGAGATACTGTTTTACCGCTTTGTCATGGGGCTGGCGGCCCTGTTTGTCGTTTATCCCCGCCGTCTGGAGGGGACGAACAGGCAGCAGGAATTGACCTTTGCCGCTGCGGGGCTGTGCGGGATATGCCTTTATTACCTGCTGGAAAATATTGCGCTTACCTATACGATGGCTTCCAATGTCGGGGTGATTATTTCCGTAGCTCCGTTTTTCACGGCAATTCTGTCCCACTTGTTTCTAAAAGAAGAAAAGCCCCGCGCCGGCTTTTTCATTGGCTTTGCAGTCGCAATGGCCGGGATCGCGCTTATCAGTTTCAACGGCTCCCGGCTGAAGCTGAACCCCACCGGGGACTTGCTGGCGCTGCTGGCTGCGTTGATCTGGGCCTTTTATTCGGTACTGATAAAGAAAATCAGCGGCTACGGCTACCACACCATTCTCACCACCCGGCGAGTGTTTTGTTATGGCATCCTGTTCATGCTCCCGACACCATTCCTGTTTGATTTCCAACCGGAACTGACAAGGTTTGCAAATCCTGTGTACCTGTTCAACATTCTCTTTTTGGGACTGGGCGCATCGGCCCTGTGCTTTGTCACCTGGAATTTCGCGGTCAAGGCGTTGGGCGCGGTCAGGACGAGCGTTTACATCTACATGGTTCCCTTGATTACGGTGGTGACTTCTGTGGCAATTCTCCATGAAAAAATCACCGTTCTGGCTGCTGCCGGGACGGTTTTGACGCTGGCGGGTCTGCTCTTGTCGGAGGGCAAATTATTTTTGAGAAAAGGTGTAAAACAAAACGGGCGTCATGGTGATTGAGAGAGCCTGCCACGGGGCTTACCCGCAAACACGGCGGCGATCATGGGCATCCCCCTGGAAAAGAAAATGCCGGAGGCGACAGGGGCTGACGTTATCGGCCAAAGCGGAACGGGCATCTTGGCATCATCGAATTTCCTGTGCCCATCCTGCGCGGTTTGCCGGAGATTATCAAGCAGATACGGGAAACCCTCTACCGGCCTGATTTTCAAGATTTGACGGTGGTGGATTTCTCCGTTCCGGCCCAGGGCTGCAAGACCTGTAATGAATTATTTGACTTATCTATCGTTCCTTTTCTCATTCGGATTCTTCTCTGCATTCAAAGACAAACCACGTTTCATTCATATAAATCTCTATTGTATCGTCTGCTCCATACTGATAACCAAATCCGCTCCCAAAATTAGACTGATTATCTTTTGTTGGTATTTCAGTTTCGTCGACGGTTGACGTTATTTCTCCATCCATATTTCCACAACGCCCGCTGATCGTGCTTTCTCTCCCTGTGTCATAATATAATTTACCATTTACTCTTACCACAGGGATTCTGTCATACATTGCATCCGCTTCTTCCTGTTTGGGCGGTTGTTCTTCATCCAAATCCAGTCCCAGCATAATTCGTATATTGCCTATGTATTCCGGGTCTTTCACCATATCATCCGTGACCATATAACCGGAAATGGGATTCTGCCATGGAATCACAAAAATATCTCTGTCTTCTATATCAAAGGTAGACAGAATCAATGCCATTTCCTCTGATGTTGCACCTTTTAATGCCATCATCTCTTCCAAAGTTTTCATACGGTTGGTTCCTTGCATCAGCCCAAAACGATAGTCATCCTCTGCCATCTGCCAAACATAAACCTCCAGCCCCTTGAAGGTTCCAAGCGCAAAGTATTCTGGGTATTTTTCACGCAATTTCTCTATTTCCGGAGAGTTCCGCTCATATTCCGATTCAAGGCCATCGGGAATAGGCGTGACATTTACTTCTGAATTTGTGTTTTTTCCACATGCACACAACACAATTAAAACAAGACCGCATAAACAAATAGTACCGTATAATTTCTTTTTCATAACTATTCTCCTCCAAAATATATTTTATATCATACTATTTTTATTGCATATTTATAGGCTGATTTTCAATGGGTACACAATGCTTTAAGCTGTTGCTGCTTGATTATCTGCCAAACACCAAACGAGCTATTAATGGCGAGCGCAATCTGTCTGTTTTTTGATTATTGACTGATTAAACTACATCTGTCATTTCTAATAGACGGAAAAAATCATAAATCCAATCTCATATATATTGATGTACTCATAGGACTATTGTTATAACTATCTATGGTGTAAAATCCAAATTGTTTATATAGATT
>CAJUCC010000003.1 GCA_910585205.1 uncultured Lachnospiraceae bacterium | reverse complement strand
ATTACCGTTTCGATATATTCCCCCTGCTCCGGATTGCATTCAATATCCACATTGATCTTACCCGCCTGCACCAGTTCCAGCGCTTCTTTTACCGCGTCAAACGAAATGATCGTAATGTCACCGCCGATACCGGTTGTCATGCCGGCCTCCTCGATGGCTTCGATCGCGCCGAAGGTCATATCGTCATTCTGGGATACCACCACATCAATATCGGGATAGTTGTCCAGAAACTGCTGCATGACTTCTTTTCCTTTGGCCGTCGTAAAGTCACCCGTCTGACAATCCAGAATATGCCAGTTATGATAGCGGGCGGCAATCGAGGCAAAGCCGGCTGTCCGGCCCTTCTCGGAAGACGCGCCCAATGTCCCTTGCAAAATCACGATATTGATGTCTTCATACAGCATATTTTTCTCTTTCAGATTGCCTTCCAGCCATCTGGCGGCGTTTTGCCCCTCTCTCTCCGTATCCGGGCCGACCCATGTCGTATACAGCGACGCATCCGCATCCACCTTGCGGTCCGCCAGAATTACGGGAATGCCGGCCTCCTTTGCCTCCTCCAGCACGGTATCCCATCCGCTCTCCGTAATCGGAGAAAAAACGATATAGTCCACCCGCTGTGAAATAAAACTGCGAATGGCCTTGATCTGATTTTCCTGCTTCTGCCTTGCATTGTTAAAAATCAGAAAATAGCCCCGTTCCTTTGTCAGCGCCCGCTGCACCGAATCGGTATTGGCCGTGCGCCAGATCGATTCACTCCCGATCTGAGAAAATCCCACGATCACCATACCGCCGTTTTCCTCCGTCCAGGCGTCTTCCCCGGCCTCCGCCGTCTCTTCCGGCCTGACATCATGAAACGCGCCGCATCCCGTCAGTATCAGCAAAAGCAGCAGCGCGGCAAACCCCGCCGCCTTCTTTCGGTATTCTCTGTTCATCTTCTCCTCCACGCGGCAGTTTCCCGCACCGCTTCTCTCAGGAACGCGCCATGCATTCCATCGGAATGGTAATGCTTACGCAGGTTCCTTCATTTTTCACCGAATCAATTTCCATGCCGTATTGCGGTCCGAAATTCATCCGAATCCGTTCGTTGACATTGGCCAGCCCGAATCCCTTTTCCGTCTCCTTGCACGGTTTGCGGATTTCCTCCCGGAGCTTGCGCAGCTCCGTCTCCTCCATTCCCACACCGTTGTCCTTTACGATAAACCGGATCAGGCTGCCTTCCTGTTTTCCGATCACATCGATTCTGCCGTCCGTACGCTTATATTTGATCCCGTGATAGAGCGAATTTTCCACAAGCGGCTGCAGCGTCAGTTTCAGAATCCGGTAGCGGTAAAGGGCGGGATCAATCGCAATATCGTATTGCAAAATGTCACGATAGCGCACCTGCTGTATCTCCAGATAACTGCGGATATGCAGTTCTTCTTCCTCGATTGTGATAAATTCCTTGCCCCGGCTCAAAACAAGCCGGAAAAACTCGGACAAAGAGACGACCATGCTGACGGCCTTTTCCAGATCCTTTCCCTCAATCAGCCACACAATCGTATCCAGTGTATTGTACAGGAAATGGGGATTGATCTGCTCCTGCAAAAGCCGCAGTTCCGTGTAACGCATCTTACGTTCGTCTTCTTTGATCGTATCAATCATAATCCGCAGCTTTTCCGCCATGTTATCCACACTGTCAGACAATACCCGAATCTCATCCCGCGTCTCAATCTGCGCCCGCACATGAAATTCCCCGCGGGAAATCCGCTCCGTCACCCGGCAGAGCCGTTGCAGCGGATTGGTAATGCTTTTTAAAATAAGAGAAGAAACCAGTACGGCAATCAATACGACTGCCGCAATCAGCCCGATGCAGAGCCGGATAAAAGCGCTCGCCTGTTCATTTAACTGCTCTGTCAGTTTTTCGATGCTGCGCGTCTGATAATGAATATAATACTGAATATCATCCTGAATCAGTTCTGTCAGAATATAAATATTATTGTCCAGCATTTCCATGTTTTCGTCATAGCGCCCGCCCTGCTGGACATTGGCGCGTACATCGTTGATACGGTCTTCCAGTGTGTCGATATTGCGCAGCAGACTTTCCAGCCAGACGCGGCTCTCCCGGTCTGTCGTGATCGCCGCCAGAGCCGTAAAGTCCGTCCGCAGCTCTCCGATCAGCTCATACGGGTCTTCCAGCGAATCGTCATCCTGGATATTGTCAAAGGAAATATACCCGACCGCAAGTTTATAAATGCTCTCGTCCAGTTCTTCCTTGAAGTTCAGGTTATAATTATTCGCAACCGTCATATTACTGACAATGCTGTCGTATGCGCTGCGGTAATTGTCCAGCGCGATAATCAGATATATGGCAATTCCCAAAAGCGGCACAATCGCAACCATAACGAGAAATACGATTTTCATTTTCAAAGGATATTTTACACCGACTGCCATTCCCGTCTCCGCCACTGTCTTTTCCTCCCCGTACTTTGTCCTTCCATTTTCCAACAAATTTTCACTTCCGTCAATGTGCTAATGCTTTTTCTTTTTTCATATATATTGGCAAAGACCAATAAGGCAAACCACCTATGAAACAACATCTGAAACGATTCTTCCACTCCCGGCGTTCCGCCCGGGTTCTGGCCCTTTTTCTGACTGCCGCCCTCTCCGTCTCCGCATTTGCAGGCTGGCAGGCCGTTCAGTTCCGTTATTTCACGGATACCCTCTTCCGTCAGGAAATGGAAAGCGATACGCTGAGCATGCATTATATTCTCGCCCATCCCGACGCCTACGGCATCGCGGACGATATGGTATGTCTCACGCCCTATTCCCCGCAGGGGCAGGAACAGGCGCAGCTTCAGCTTGAACAATGCCGGAAAAAGGCGTGTTCCATATGTCCCCTTTTTTTCCGTAAAGACACGCGCCTGCTTCTCACGCTTCTGACCCGGCAGCTCGAAAGCAGCCGTGCAGAGGCCGCATTTCCCTTTTATGCCGAGCCCCTCTCACCCGGTTCCGGCATTCAGTCCAGCCTGCCGATCCTGCTGGCCGAATATACGTTCCGCAGCAAACAGGATGTTGACAATTATCTCATGCTATTGACCCAAATTCCCGCTTATCTGGAAGGCATTGCCGCCTATGAAAAGGAAAAAGCCGCGGCCGGCCTGTTTATGTCCGACAGCGCCGCCGACAAAATCATCGAACAATGTTATGAGATTCTCGATGCCGGACAGCTCCGCAGCGGCGTCCATTTTCTGAACGTCACCTTTGCGCAGCGCCTGCAGAATCTTGTACAGCGCGGCCTGATAACCGCCGCCGAAAAAGAAACCTATCTGCAGCAAAACCATACCGTTTTGCTCGACTATGTGCTCCCCGCCTACGAACGGCTCGGAGACGAGATTCTCCTTCTCAAGGGAAGCGGAACCAATCCGGACGGACTGGCACAGTTCCCCAAAGGCCGGGAATACTACGCCCTTCTCTTTGCCCGGACAACCGGATGCAGCCGTCCCCTCCCGGAAGTGGAGGCGCTTCTGACCGCCCGGCTGCAGGAGGATACCCATGCCCTCGCCCATATCATGCAGCAGGCTCCCGATCTGACACTGATCGCACCGGAAGAAGAATTTCCCGCACAGGCGCCTTCCGTCTGCCTGCACGATCTGCAGACCCGTATGCAGGAAGATTTTCCTGCCATACCCGAAACGGACACACCCCCTTCCTGCACGGTAAAAAAAGTATCCGAAAGTCTGGCGGATTACTGTGCCCCCGCCTTCTATCTGACACCGCCCATTGATGATATTACCGAAAACGCCATCTATATCAACGAAAAAGACACCCCCGACGGCCTGGAACTCTATACCACACTGGCGCACGAGGGCTATCCCGGACATCTGTATCAGACCGTCTATTATCAGCTCTGTCAGCAAAAGAATCATATCAATCCGGCCCGCAATCTTCTGCACTATGGCGGCTACACGGAAGGATGGGCACTCTATGTGGAAATGCTCTCCTATGATTATGCAAAAGAATATATGGCAGCAAACGCTGCCGCCGGCAGCGTATCCGACGATTCCCTGCTCTTTATCGATGCCATGAAACGGAATCGCAGCATTCAGCTCTGTCTGTATGCCCTGATGGATATTGAAATCCATTATAACGGCGCGGATTATGAGAGCGTCCATCAGGCGTTGTCCAAATTCGGCATAACAGAGCCGCAGGTGACACGAAATATCTATGACTATATTGTCGAAGAACCCGTCAACTATCCGAAATACTATGTGGGATTTCTGGAATTCGAACTGCTGCAGGAAGCGGCAAAAGAAAAATGGGAGGAAGATTACAGCGATATGCGTTTCCATGAAGCGATACTGGAAACGGGACCCTGCCCGTTTGATATATTGTGGGAGGAACTCGGAATCGAAGACAGCCAATAAAAACATGCCTGCGGCGGCAAACGCATCACAGGCATGTCCGCATTATCCCTTTTCCGGGAACACCATCCGGCAGTCTGCTATCTCTGCCGTTTCACTTTCGGAAATATAAAGTTCCGCCGAACACGACAGATCGTTTCCCAGAAACCGTTCCCTGCGAAACAGATCGACAATCACAGGCCAGTTTTCCGCCGCCGATTCGGTTTCCAGCCAGATGCCCAGCAGCGGCCCGGACTGTCCCTCCTGCGCATCAATATAATCATACCCGTTATCGCATACCGCGCCGTGCGAAATCTTCTCGATACGGTCGGGGATGCGGTAACGCAAATCCAAATCGGGATTGTCCAGTTTTCCCGGATTCAATAAAATGATAATGGTCTGCATAACGTCTCCTTTCTGCCGTACAAAAACTTATGTAAAAAATGACACCGGGCTGTACCCTTCCACATCCCGCACATACGTGGTATCATAAAATTCCCGGAAAATCTCCAGACATTCTTCCTCTGTGCATATCTTCTCCACAAGATTCGTACGGTTTTCTTTCTCTATTCCCAGTTCGACGATAATGCCGTCGCCTCCCCGGCATGCCTGTACAAACCGGATGCCATATTTGATCTCCGCAATCGTCAGTGTCACGAACTCGTCCCCGTCTTCAAACATGTCCAGAATACAATCCTGCACAAATTCCCAGGAAGACACTTCCTGGTCGATTTCCTGTGTCCTGACATTGCGGGGAACATTACAGGTTGTATTTTCAAATGTTATATCGGTTGTCGTTTTTTGCGTCTTTTTTTCGTCTCCGCTCATTTCTGCATCTCCTTAAAATACTGATTGAGATTGGAAAGGACCTTCTCCAGCAATATCTTTTCGTCGTCATCCAGTCTGTTTACGATACTTTCCACCAATTCTTCATGGAACCCCCGGTGCTTCCGGTAAACCTGTTTTCCCTTATCCGTCAGCGATATGAGCACAACCCGCCGGTCCTGCTCACTTCTCGTCCGTTCCACAAACCCTTTTTTGACAAGGCTGTTTACGGAAATCGTCAGTGTGCCCGTCGTCACCGACAGCACTTTGGCGACAGAAGACATGTTTTTGGGGTTCCCCATGCCGATGGCTTCTATGACATGCATGTCATTTGCTGTCGCATTGTGATACTCTCCCGTCCGGATTGCCCGTTCCTCGATGCCGGTGATATTTTTAAATACTTTGACGAATACTTCATTTAAAGCAGCGTTAATATCCACTTTCGTCCGTACCCTTTCTTTTTGTTTGACAGTCAAAGTATATCACACTTTATCTTCCGATACCAATACCCTTTTTTCAATCCGGGATTCCGCTCCCTTCTCCGATCATCTCCTCCAGATACCCCCGGTCCCACAGCAGGATCTTTAATTTTTTCGCCGCCTCCACTGCCGGCGCGGTGAAATACTGGTTGGTCAGTACGGCGCCCACCATTTTGTCGTAGTAATCCCGTCCGGCATACGCCTGCTGCACGGCGGCCACACCGACCGGCCCCGTGTATCGCTTACACTGAATCGCATAGGTGACACCGTCTTTTTCCGCCAGTATATCCACGCCATAGTCGCCGCTTCCCCGTGTCACTTCCACTTCCAGAAATCCGTGCTCCTCCAGCACACCGGCACAGAACCGCTCAAATTCATGTCCTTCCATATCATCCATGGGAAGCGCTCTGTGATGTCTGCGCGACATCCAAAACCAGATTCCTCCCAATGTAATCACTACAAGCAGCGCCAGCATCCCCGCCTCTATCATAATTCGCTCCCGCCCGATTTGTCCTTTGTCCGTTTTCCCGTATTGTCGTTTTATTTTTTGGTTTTTCCCAGATAAGCCGCCCGGATTTCGTCATTTTCCAACAGCTCCGCCCCGGTTCCCCGCATGGTAATCGTTCCCGTCTCCATAACGCAGGCCAGATCGGCGGCCTTCAGCGCCATGTTCGCATTCTGCTCCACAAGCAGAATCGTAACGCCCTGTCTGTTGATCTCCCGGATAATGTCAAAGACACCCTGCACGATAATCGGCGCCAGGCCGAGCGACGGTTCATCCATCATAATGACCGCAGGCTTGCTCATCAGCGCCCGCCCGATCGCCAGCATCTGCTGCTCGCCGCCGGACAGTGTTCCCGCCTTCTGCCAGGAACGCTCTTTCAGACGCGGGAACAGGCCATACACCCATGCAATATCGGCTGTCAGGTCGTCCTTGCGCATATAAGCGCCGATTTTCAGATTTTCCAAAACGGAAAGATTGGGAAATACCCGCCGTCCTTCCGGCACAAGCGTGATTCCCTTTTCCACGATCGCATCCGTGGAGAGGCCGGACAGTTCCGCCCCGTTAAAGAGGATACTCCCGCCCGCAGGCTTTTCCAGTCCCACGATGGCGCGCAGGGTTGAGCTTTTTCCCGCACCGTTTGCGCCGATCAATGTCACAACCTTTCCTTTCGGCACACCAAAGCTGATCTCCTTGACCGCCCGGATACCGCCATAGGAAACGGACAGCCCGGAAATTTCCAGAATATTTTCACTACTCATCTTTCTGCACCCCCAAATACGCGTCAATTACGCGTCGATCATTCTGTATCTCCCCGGGTGTCCCTTCCGCAATCAGTTTCCCGAAATCCAGTACATAGATCCGGTCGGAGATTTCCATAACGAGATCCATGTGATGCTCGATCATAAACACCGTCAGCCGGAAGTCATCCTTGATCTTCCTGATAAAAGCCGTCAGTTCATCGGTTTCCTGCGGATTCATGCCCGCCGCCGGCTCATCCAGCAAAAGCAGCTCCGGCTGTGTGGCAAGAGCGCGTGCAATCTCCAGATGCCGCTGCTTCCCGTAGGGCAGCGAACTGGCAATTTCATCCTTTACGTCCGCCAGATCCAATATCTCCAGCAGTTTCATCGTTTCCCCGCGATTTTGCTTCTCTTCCTTATGGTTCAGTCGGAATGTCGCCGAGAGAAAGTTCGCCCGGGAACGCATATGCTTTGCGATCAGGACATTGTCAAATACGGTCAGATTTTTAAACAGACGGATATTCTGAAACGTTCTGGCAACGCCAAGCTTTGTAATTTTATCGGGCGTTATGGATTTTGCCACATGATATTTCTCCGCCGTATCGGCTTCGCCGAGATATTTCTTTTTCATTTTTCCCCGCGGATAATTGGCGGAAATCAAATGCTCTTTGAATGATACCTGCCCGTTTGTCGGTGCATACACCCCGGTAATCACATTGAAGGCCGTCGTCTTCCCCGCGCCGTTGGGGCCGATCAGCGCGACGATCTCCCCTTCGTCCACATGGAGAGACAGATTGTTTACCGCGACAACGCCGCCAAACTGCATCGTTATATCATTGACCGACAATACCTGTGTCCCCATAATCATGCGCCCCCTTTCTTCTTCGAGAGCCCTGCCAGATTGGTCTTAATCTTTTTACACCGCGCATAAATCCCGTCCCAGGAAAATTCTTTCTGCCCCATCAGTCCCCTGCTGTAGAAAAGCACCAGCAGCATCAGCAGAACGGAGAATACGACCATGCGCAGTCCCGAACGAAACAGCGGTATCGAAACGCCCATGATGGTCAACGGCTCGTCAAAAAAGCGGAGCCATTCCAGGCCGCCCGTTATAATAAACGAAGCGATCACCGTGCCGGTGACACTCCCCATGCCGCCGAGGACAATAATCAAAAGGAAATTATATGTCATGGTAAAATAAAACTGTTTCGGATCGACACTTGTCAAAAGAGCCGCATACAGACCGCCGCCGATGGCCGTGAAAAAGGAGCTGACCGCAAAGGCAAGATTTTTGTGGGCGCTCAGGTTAATGCCCATAGCCTCCGCCGCAATATCATCCTCGCGGATTGCCTGAAACGCCCTGCCATACGAGGAATGTATCAGTAGCACCATAATTCCGATGCAAACGGCAGCCGCACCGAACGGCACCCACATTGTCGTAATCCCGGGAATCCGGTTAATGCCGAGCGCGCCGTTTGTGATCGTCTGCATCTGCGTAAACACAATGCGGATAATCTCCGAAAACCCCAGTGTCGCAATCGCCAGATAGTCACTTTTCAGTCGCAGCACCGGATAACCGATCAGCAGGGAAAGCCCCGCAGCTATCAGTCCGCCCACCAAAAGAGCCGCCACAAAGGGCAGGCGGATTGCCGCCAGCCAGGGCGCCATCGGTTCCAGATAAAAAATAGAATTTATGTATTCCGCCGGGACGGTGAAAATCGCCACACTGAACGCACCGATTGCCATAAAACCCGCCTGTCCCAGAGAAAACAGTCCGGTAAAGCCATTGACGAGATTCATGGACACGCTGATAATCGCATAGATCGCCGCCAGATTCAGCACACGTTTCACATAGGCATTGCCGATTACATCATTATCAAACAGCGCGATCAAAACAACCGCCAAAAGAACGGTGATCGCCGTACAAATATTTTTTGTCTTCTTACTCATATCATCACACCTTATCCGCTTCTTTCTCTCCCAACAGACCGTTCGGCCTTACAAGGAGCATCACAATCAGTACGACAAACGCAAAGGCGTCCCGATAACCGGTCAGCCCCGGGAAAAATGCCACCAGCAGCGTTTCACCCAGTCCGAGTACGATACCGCCCAGCACCGCGCCCGGTATATTGCCGATGCCGCCAAACACGGCCGCGACAAAGCATTTCAGTCCCGGCATAACGCCCATCAGCGGATATACGGAAGAGTATTTCGCACCCCACAATACCGAGCCGACTGCCGCCAGCCCCGAGCCGATCGCAAAGGTCGCCGCAATCACTCTGTCGATTTTGACCCCCATCAGCCTCGCCGTCTCGAAATCTTTCGACACCGCCCGCATGGCCATACCGGTTTTGGTATGATTGACAAGCGCCATCAGCCCGGCCAGAATCAGCACCACCAACACCGGCGCAATCACCGTAACGGTCTGGAACGATATGTTTCCGACTTTGACCACCTTTGTCAGCCACGGAATGTCGGGATACCCCTTCGGCACGCCCGAAAACAGATACACGGCCAGATTTTCCAGCAGGTAAGAGGCACCGATCGCCGAAATCATAATCGACATCCGGGGCGCGTTGCGCAGCGGTTTGTAAGCGCTCCGCTCCAGGAGCATCCCCAGGATCACGGTCAGCACAATAATCATCGGCAGCGAAATCCACACCGGCAGTCCGAAGTCAACCACCGCAAAAATCATAAAATAAGATGCCATCATAAATATATCGCCGTGCGCAAAATTAATCAAAAGCAGTATTCCGTAAACCATAGTATAGCCGATGGCAATCATTGCATACAGACTGCCGACGGAAATCCCGTTCAGCAGATGCTGCAGAAAAATATCCATACTCATACCGTTTTCCTCCCTCTTCCTTCGCGTCATCCGCCAGAGACCCGTAATCACTGCCGCCGCACAGCCGCCCGGCCCGACAGGCATCTGGCGGATGTACACGAAACACAATCTTTAAAATGAGAAAGGCCAGCATTCCGGCCCTTCCCATCTTGCATGTATCCTGTTATTCGCCTACGACCACCGTATCCAGATATTTGAACTTACCGCCTTCCACGGTTTTCACGATCGCAACATTCTTCTGTGCATCACCGTTTTCGTCAAATGTAATTGCACCGGTGACACCGACGAATTCACTCGTATCGGCCAGCGCCTGACGAACCGCTTCCCCGTCTGTGGAACCTGCCCGCTCGATCGCATCCAGCACAACACAGTATGCATCATAACCAAGCGCGGATACCGCCGGGATAATCGCATCGCCGCCCAGATATTCCTTAAAGCCCGGCACAAACTTCTTTGCCTCCTCGGAAGCGCTCGCGTCATTCTCATCATAGAATGTGGACAGAACAACGCCTTCTGCGGCTTCGCCCGCCACGTCAATGATCGCTTCGTTTTCCCATGTATCGCCGGCACAGATCAGCGCGTCGATTCCAAGCGCCCGCGCCTGTTTGATAAACGCGCCCGCCACCGTAATGGAAGACGGCGCAAAAATAACCTCGGCGTCGCTTGCCTTGATATTGGTCAGAATCGAATTATAATCGGAGTCGTTTGTCTGAATCACGCCTTCGGAGACAACCGAACCGCCTGACCCTTCAAAGGAAGCCTTGAAAAAGTTTGCAAGTCCCGTGGAGTAATCATCCCCGTTCTGATATACAATCGCCGCCTTTGTATAACCCTGCTGTGTGCAATAATTCGCCATAACCGTTCCCTGGAACGGGTCGAGGAAGCATGTGCGGAAATAGTAATCGTTCCCTTCCGTTACCATCGGATTGGTGCACGATGCCCCCATAGCCGGCACTTTGGCATTTTTGAAAATATCACCTGCCGCAATCGATACGCCCGAACCGTAAGAACCGATTACCGCCACCACGCCTTCCTGTTCCACCAGACGTGTCGCCGCCGTTGTCGCCTCTCCCTTGTCGGATTTATTGTCCACGATAACAAGCTCCACCTTTTTCCCGAGCACTTCGGGATACACCTGGTTTGCATATTTGATGCCGTCCGCTTCCTGCGAACCGCCGCCGCCGTTTTCACCGGTAAGCGGCTCAAACACACCGATCTTAATCACTTCACCGGAATCACCGCTTCCGCCCGCCGCGGCGCCGTCACCCGATGCGCTTCCGCATCCCGCCAGCATCGCTGCCGTCATGGCTGCGGTCAATAATACTGCCAACACATTTCTTTTCATAATCCATCCTCCTGATCTCTGGCTGTTTTTACAAACTGCCGTTCCGTTTTGTCCGTATAGAAAAGACATTTGTCTTTTTCCCGACATTCTCAGTTTACCGCAAGCGGGGAACGGGTGCAAGAACTTTTTGCAATTTATGACCGGAAACAAGATTTGCTAAAGAACGTTGGGCATGCGCGGCGCACAAAAAAGCAGCAGACCCCTGGCCGGAACGCGTCAAAGGATATGTGTGATCCCCGGTTCCGGCGGCTGTCTGCTGCCCTTTTGTGCCGATTTTCGGCGGAATGCACCAAGGCTGCGGCGGTAAATCATCCGCGGCGCTTTCATCCTCCCATTCCCGCCGCAATCACCACACTCGCCACAATTCCCGCCAGTGTGCTGACCAGCGCCCCGGCCAGCGTAAACCGCGTCTTTGTCACCTTTGCGGCCATAAAATATACCGACATCGTATAAAAGACCGTCTCCGTGCAGCTCATCATGATGGAAGTAATCAGGCCGATGCGGGAATCGGTTCCGAATTCCCGGAATATGTCCAGCA
The DNA here is from genome assembly GCA_910585205.1 of uncultured Lachnospiraceae bacterium. GTDB lineage: Bacteria > Bacillota > Clostridia > Lachnospirales > Lachnospiraceae > VSOB01. The sequence goes on along the minus strand of CAJUCC010000003.1, from coordinate 4,011 downwards.
CAAGCCCGGTCGCTGCAGAAGAAGAAAACATCTTAATCACGGTAATCGGAATCAGCGCCGCCGGAAAGCCAAGGGGATCGGTAAGCCCGCCCGTCACCCTGCCGATAAAATCCAGAAAGCCGGAAGCCCGCAGAATCCCCACGGCTGCCATCAGTCCGATCAGCGTCGGCATAATGCGGATTACGACGAGAAAGCCTTCTTTGGCGCCTTTGATAAAATGTTCATAGACATTGGTTTTCATCAGAAGTCCCTCTGCCACGATATAGAATATAATAAGAGGGATTATGATATTGGACAGATTGGATAAGACAGAGAGCATAAAATTTCCGGGCAAAGGTTTGTTATCCATAATATATGCACCCCTGCCCGGAAATAGTAAATCAAATTATCGTTATTCAACGCGGCGTTCATCCAGATATGTACAGAATAACGCTGTCAGTTCCCTGTCCAGCTTGCCCTTCTGCGCCATTTCACCGAGAATCCGCTTCGCTGTCTGCATACTCATAGGACGCTTATACGGCCTGTCCGTCGCCACGAGAGAGTCATAAATGTCCGCAATCGTCAGAATCCGCGCCCCGGGCGGTATCTCCCGCTCCTGCAGTCCCTTCGGATAGCCGCTCCCGTCGAGAAATTCATGATGGGCACCGACGATCTCCAGCACGCTTTCATACTGTCGTCCGAAACGAATCTCCTGCAGTATCTTCTCTGTGGCCACCGCATGATATTCCATAATCCGCCGTTCTTCTTCATTCAGTGTCCCTTTTGCAATCTGAAGATTCTGCAGTTCGGTCCGGGTCAGCCACGGGATTACCGCACCGTCCTTCCCCGTGTATTTCCGCTTCCCCATTTCGGTAAAATACAGTATTTCCTGCTGCGGGACAGCGCTCTGCCCGTCTGCTTTTCCGATCCGCTCTTCCAGCTCTTCCAGCTCGGCCTGCTGCCTGAAACATTCCTGTGCAGGAAGCCGTCCCTCCAGACGGTCTATATCCAGATACGCCTTTAACAGCAGATAGCGCTCATGAATCCGTTCCCGTCCGCCCTGCCCGAGCCGATTGGCTTTATTCATAACCTCCAGCGGTATTACCAGTTTGCCCACATCATGCAGGTAGGCGGCCATTACAATCTGTTCTTCCTGCGCGGATGAAAAATGCGGCTCCTGCCCCGTCTTCTCATATCGCCTGTTCAGAAAACGAACCATGCCTCTGACATATCCCGCCACCTGCATTGTGTGACTGGCATTATATGGCGTCCGTTCATCTATGGCTTTGGTAAAGGCCGCCACCATAGAGTACAGAAGCCCCCGCATATCCTGCAGTTCCAAATGCTCTTCCCGTATTTCAGATGCCATAAATCCTGTCCCTGTTCTTATTTAATCGACAAATCTTTCCATCCGTCATCGGGAACAAGCGTGATATAAGTTTTTCCCGTGTTGATGCTGATCTCGTCACCGTTCTCGTCAAAGAAACGCGTCGGCTCCGCATCTCCCGTCTTCATCCATGTCACCGGAATCGCCTTGCCGTTTGTCAGATAATATCCGTCGCGGCTGCTGGCGTCAATACAGTTATAGATCAGATACCCGTTTTCGTCATACTGATGGAATGTACAGTTCTGGATCAGGACATTTTTAAATGTCAAAACAGCGTCACCGTTACCGGGATCGATGTGCTTGTCCCCATATTCATAATAATCATAGGTCTTTGTTTCTTCATTGTATTTCAGATTGGATTTATTGTGCGGGAACGGCAGAGAAACTTCCGTTGCATCGATCACGCCGTTTTCCCCCTCCAGCGTCCGCTCTTCTTCCGCAAATTTAAAATGCGGCCCCGCATAATACTCGTCATATTCCCGGGAATAATTCGAAGCGTCAAATTTGCTGTCAAGGTTCCCCGTGCAGATATATTCCGTAAACTCTCTTGCCTTGCCGTTATTTACCCGGTCAAATCCGCCGCTGAAATGCGCGGAGTAATCCTCTGCCAGATACGGGTCAATATAGAATGGGCCGCCGTCATGACAAAGTACCGCATTCCACTCTGCCGCAAGCAGGATATTGGTCGGACGGGTACTGCGGATGCTGCCGAGCTGTTCGATCTTGCCCCAGTCTTTTACCACAGCCATCAGACGGGTAATTCTGCCGTTTTTCGTGCTGTTCATAATCTCATAAACCACATCGGCCTGCGACAGACCGTAATGCGGCAGCGCCGTGGACTCATTGTCTACCATGGCAGCGATCGGTCTCTGATCCTTCAGGCTCTCGTCGATCCATTCATTGGTAAGCTCGCTCCGGTACATCCCTTCCGGATCTTCTTCCACAACTTCTTCGGTTTCTTCTTCCGTCTCCACCGTCGCCTCTACTTCTTCCGGCGCTTCTGTCTCTTCCTGAATGTCATCCAGAAGGGAGGTGCTATCTTCCTCTTTGTCTTTCCCGCATCCGCCAAGAAGCACGGCTGCCATGACCATCGAGGTTAAAAGTAAAACTGCTTTTCTTTTCATTCGTTCACCAAATTCCTTTCGTTCTTATTTTATAATACTTATCGGGTTCGCTTTTTCTCCCTTCCCTATCATACTACAATATTTCTTTCTGTCAAACGGGTTTTTGATTTTCGCGTCGGAATATTTTAGCAAACCGGGCGCCGCCGCCATCCTTCCCGTCCGTATCACCGACCCGCAATCACCAGCGGCACCCTCGCCTCCTGTGCCTTTTTGATATTTTCGGCCGACACCTCATGATCGGTAATAATCTTATGCACATCCCGCATCGGGCAGATAACCGACAGATAGCCGCCGCCGAACTTGCTGCTGTCAGCCAGTACATACACCTCTTTCGCCGCCTCAAATATGGCGCGCTTGATCTGCATCTGCGGTGTCGCAATGGACGTAATCCCCACATCAAAATTAATGCCGTGGACACCGATAAACGCCTTGTCCACGCAAAACTGTTCAATATTGCGCACTGCCGCATCCCCCATCGTCGCCGCCAGATGGCCGCCCACATAACCGCCTACCATATACAGCTCCACGTGGGAAGTTCCCGCAAGCTCATTTCCGACAAGCAGGGAGTTGGTGACAATCGCCAGCCGTTTCTCAGGGTGCTGCCGGATATGTGCCGCCAGATAAAAAGTGCTCGAAGCATCGTCGAGAATAATCGTATCCCGGTCTTCCAGAAATGCATAGGCGCATTCCGCTATGCTCTTTTTCCTGTCCGTATGCCGGTATATGCTCTCGGCCGAATATTTCCGTTCCGGCTCTTTCCCGATTCTGACGGCGCCGCCGTGTGTCCGTTTCAGCAGCCCCTCGCCGTCCAGACATTTTATATCATTGCGGATCGTCACCTCCGAGCAGCAAAACTCTCTGGACAGTTCCGCTACCCGTACGCTCCCCCGTTCCTTTATTTTCTCCAAAATCAACTGCCTGCGTTCCTGCATATTCCCCTCCACATGGCACATATGCTAACGCATCCGCATGTTATTCCCGCCCAGATGCCGTGCAATCATCCGAAAGATTTCCGCAAACTGCTCTCCAAAATCCTGCTTTGGTATAATCAGCGCCCGCTCCGCTTCATAATAAATGCCGATCGTCTTTGGCGTTACCACGGCCCTCCGAATGTCTTCCCACCGATAATCCCGTTCCCTGCTGCCCTGTATTACCCGAATTCCCGCTTCTTCGGAAAAGATATACACGGCCGGCGCATTATATTCCGGATGAATCTCCACCTGCTTTTTTGCCCTCAGGTAAAGCTGCAAAGGCATGCTCCCCAGAAAGACGGCCGACGCCGTCAGATACAAAGCGGTACCGGCTGCACCTGTCTGCCCCGCCACATACAGCCAGATTCCCGAAAACGCAACGGCCAGCCCGAGTATATTAATCAGGAATCCGCTGAATTTTGAATACGCATGGAACAAAAGGAAATCATACAATGCCTCTTTCGTCATATGTACCGTTATTTTATTCATAAATCCTCCTTTACAGCCTCCTCCGGCACACCGGAATCTCTCTGTAAAAAAGTCCTTTTAT
>CAJUCC010000002.1 GCA_910585205.1 uncultured Lachnospiraceae bacterium | reverse complement strand
GTGCTCTTAACCGATATTCAGGGACTGGAAGACTTTTTCGGCGATATGGACTTTAAGGTGACGGGTACGACGGAAGGCATCACGGCGATTCAGATGGATATTAAGATCCACGGCCTGACCAAAGCCATTGTGGAAGGCGCGATTGCGAGATGCCGGGAAGCCAGACTCTTTATTATGGATACCTGCATGAAACCTGCGATTTCCGCGCCGCGTCCGAATATCAGCCAATATGCGCCCAAGATCGTACAGATTCAGATCGATCCGGAAAAGATCGGCGATGTTGTGGGACAGCGCGGCAAAACAATCAATACGATTATCGAGCGTACCGGTGTCAAGATTGACATTACGGACGACGGAGCCGTATCCGTATGCGGTACGGATCAGGCGATGATTGACAAGGCGATTGATATGGTGAAGATTATTGTCACGGAGTTCGAGGCGGGACAGGTATTCACCGGTACGGTAGTCAGCATCAAAGAATTCGGCGCATTTATCGAGTTTGCGCCCGGAAAAGAGGGTATGGTACACATTTCCAAGATTGCACGCGAGCGGATCAATCATGTGGAAGACGTGCTGACACTGGGCGACAAGGTGACGGTTGTCTGTCTCGGAAAGGATAAGATGGGCCGTATCAGCTTCTCGATGAAAGATGTAGCGCAGAAATAAAACAGGAAAAGCACAAAAGGCTGGATGCATCCCGTGGTTGATGATTCAGCCTTTATTTGGAGGAATGGAAATGAAGATCACATTAAAAGACGGAAGCAGCAAAGAATATGAACAGGCGATGTCCGTTTATGACATTGCCGGAGACATCAGTCAGGGGCTGGCCCGGGCTGCCTGCGCCGGGGAGATTGACGGCGCTGTTGTGGATCTGCGGACGATGGTTGACAGAGACTGCAGCCTGCAGATTCTGACGGCAGCGGACGAAGCGGGACTGCGTACTGTGCGCCATACCTGTTCCCATGTGCTGGCACAGGCCGTAAAACGCCTTTTCCCCGATGCCAAAGTGACGATCGGGCCTTCCATCGACGAGGGATTTTATTATGATTTCGATCACGCGCCCTTTTCCCGGGAAGACCTGGACAATCTGGAAACGGAAATGAAAAAGATAATCAAAGAGGGGCATAAGCTGGAACGTTTTACCCTGCCGCGGGAGGAAGCGCTGGCATATATGGAAAAGGCAGGCGAGCCTTATAAAGTGGAGCTGATCCGTGAACTGCCGGAAGATGCCGAGATCTCGTTTTACGATCAGGGCGGTTTTGTCGATCTGTGTGCGGGGCCCCATCTGATGAGCACGAAAAACATCAAAGCCTTTAAGCTGATTTCCTCCTCCATGGCGTACTGGAGAGGCGATTCTTCGAAAGCGCAGCTGCAGAGAATTTACGGCACGGCGTTTCCCACAAAGGATGAACTGGCCGCTTATCTGGCGCATCTCGAGGACATTAAAAAGCGCGATCACAACAGGCTGGGGCGCGAGATGGAGCTGTTTACGACCGTGGATGTGGTCGGACAGGGCCTGCCGCTTCTGATGCCGAAGGGTGTCAAGATGATTATGAAGCTGCAGCGCTGGATTGAAGATCTGGAAGACAACGAGTGGGGCTATGTGCGGACGAAGACACCACTGATGGCCAAAAGTGATCTGTATAAAATATCCGGGCACTGGGATCATTATAAAGACGGTATGTTTGTACTGGGCGACGAGGAGAAAGAGAAAGAGGTGTTTGCCCTGCGTCCCATGACCTGCCCGTTCCAGTACTATTGTTATAAGAACGGACAGCATTCCTACCGGGATCTGCCCATCCGTTACGGAGAGACATCGACCCTGTTCCGAAACGAAGATTCGGGCGAGATGCACGGCCTGACCCGGGTGCGTCAGTTCACCATTTCCGAGGGCCATCTGGTTATCCGGCCCGATCAGGCGGAAGAGGAGCTGAAAAGCTGCCTCAATCTGGCGAACTATGTGCTCGGCACATTGGGTCTGCTGGAAGATGTGACATACCGCCTGTCCAAATGGGACCCGAATAACCGGGAGAAATATCTGGGCGACGAAGCGTACTGGGAAAAGACACAGGATGCGCTGCGCCAGATTCTGACAGAGAACAATCTGCCCTTTACCGAGGCGGACGGCGAGGCGGCTTTCTACGGCCCCAAGATTGACATTCAGGCGAAAAATGTTTACGGCAAGGAAGACACCATGATTACCATTCAGCTCGACTGTGCCATTGCCGAAAATTTTGATATGTATTATATCGACCAAAACGGTGATAAAATCCGGCCTTATATTATCCACAGGACATCCCTGGGATGTTATGAGCGGACGCTGGCATGGCTGATCGAGAAGTACGCAGGCAAATTCCCGACTTGGCTCTGTCCGGAACAGGTGCGTATTCTGACCATTTCCGAAAAATTTGACGATTATGCGGAAACGGTGCGCAAAAAACTGGCTGCCAATGGGATTGACGTAACGGTGGACAACCGTTCCGAAAAGATCGGCTACAAGATCCGGGAGGCCAGAATCGCCAAACTGCCGTATATGCTCGTGGTGGGAGCCAGCGAAGAGGAACAGAGACTTGTCAGTGTCAGAAGCCGGTTCGCGGGCGACGAAGGGCAAAAGAGTGTGGAAGCCTTTATCGATCAGATTTGCAAAGAAATCCGCACGAAGGAGATCCGTCGGGAAGCGGAGGCGTAATCAATAGGGATTGAAACGAAGAAAAGATGTCACTTTTGCGGAATGCGAAATGTTACATCTTTTTTTCGCATACGCTCATCTTTTTTTCGCGTGTTTCGACGAAATATTACAAAAATGTAACAATATGGAAATAATTTTAAAAAGATTTTGGCATAATTTTGCATAAAAACGGCCCGAAATTGCTGTTTTCCGGGACATTTGATACATATTGGCAACAATTCCGAAACATACGTTCCACTTGCCATAGTATCCAATCTGGGATAAAATGGTTGTACGAGTGGTGGAAAGTGGTTTAAAGTGGCTTGCAGTAGTTACTGTGTGGCAGACTTTCCGTGGCAGACCACCCGGGCAGGTGATTGTTATGTTTATGGGAGAATACAACCACACAATCGATGCAAAGGGCAGAGTGATCGTACCTTCCAGATTCCGTGAGACATTGGGTGATACATTTGTCATCACCAAAGGGCTGGACGGGTGCTTATTTGTGTACGACAATCAAGAGTGGGCCGCATTCGAAGAGAAACTGAAATCACTGCCGATTACGAATAAAGAAGCAAGAGCCTTTGTACGCTTTTTCCTGGCGGGAGCCGCCTGTGTGGAAGTGGACAGGCAGGGGAGAATATTATTACCGGGGACGCTCCGTGATTTTGCCGCACTGTCAAAAGATGTGGTGCTGATCGGCGTAGGCAGCAGGATCGAGATCTGGAGCAGGGAGAGATGGGAAGATGCGGCGGCTTTTGAGGATATGGATGCCGTTGCCGAACATATGGCAGATTTGGGGCTGAGCATATAGACAGGAGCTGAGATGGAATTCAGGCACAGGTCGGTGCTGCTGGAGGAAGTGATTGCATCGCTGCGTATCAGGCCGGACGGCGTTTACGTAGACGGGACACTTGGCGGCGGCGGACACAGTTATCATATTGCAGAGAAACTTTCGGCGGCGGGACGTCTGATCGGACTGGATCAGGATGACGCGGCGATTGCGGCCGCAGGGGAGCGGCTTGCTCCGTTTGCGGACAAGGTGACGTTAATCCGCAGCAATTTTCGTGATATGGCGAAGGTGCTGCAGGAGGAAGGCGTCGGGACAGTGGACGGCATTTTGCTGGATCTGGGGGTTTCTTCTTATCAGATTGATACGCTGGAACGCGGATTTTCCTATCGCTGTGACACGAAACTGGATATGAGGATGGACAGACGGCAGGCTTTGACCGCGGGAACGATCGTCAATACCTGGTCTGTGGAAGATTTGAGCCGTATTATCAGAGAGTACGGGGAGGACAGGTTTGCCCGGAATATTGCCCGGCATATTGTGCGGGCGCGGGAAGAAAAAGAGATTCGGACAACGGGACAATTAAATGAAATCATCCGCGCTGCCATACCGGCAAAGGCGCGGGCAGGTTTGGGGCATCCGTCGAAAAAGACGTTTCAGGCGATTCGGATTGCCTGCAACGGTGAGCTGGAGGCGCTGGAGGAAGTGCTGGAGAAGGCGGCGGATTTGCTGCGGCCGGGAGGCAGGCTCTGCGTGATAACCTTTCATTCGCTGGAAGACAGGATTGTAAAAACGGCGCTGCGCCGTTATGAAAATCCCTGTGTCTGTCCGCCGGAATTTCCGGTCTGCGTATGCGGCAGAAAGTCCCTTGGAAAAGTCATTACAAAAAAACCGATACTGCCGGGCGGGCAGGAGCTGAGCGAGAACAAACGTGCCAAGAGTGCGAAGCTCAGAGTATTTGAAAAGAGGGAGTCGATATGACCGAACGGAATCGTAAGAGGCCATACACAGGAAAAAGGACCGATACCGGCAGGAATGCGATCAACAATGTATATGTATACGGAAATACGGCAAGGCAGCTTGACGTAAGAACGGCGATTCGGGAGAAGCCGAAACGGACACACAATCATGCCATTCGGAAAAACCGGGAAAAAGCAATGCTCATGAATCCCGGGTATGTATTGTTTCTGGCCTTTGCTATGGTGATTTCCGGCATTATATTAATCAGTTACATTCGTTTACAATCCGATATAACAAACAGTATCAATCATATTGCATCGCTGGAGAGCCAGCTGAATGACCTGAAGTTGTCCAATGACGAGGAATACAGCCGGATCGAGAGCAGCGTGAATCTGGAAGAGATCAAGAGAATTGCGATCGAGGAATTGGGAATGACTTATGCGGCGGAAGGACAGGTTGTGGAATACGCGTCAGAAGGCGGCGACTATGTCAGACAGATAGCGGATATTCCGGAATAGGATAGCAGGTGTTTTCGTGAGGAAGATCATACAGAGTCATAAGTTTACGACAAAGATGCAAAAGAAGCTGGTGGTATTGTTTTTATTCGTACTGTCAGCTTTTATTGGATTGAGTGTGCGGCTGATCCTGATTAACCGGGACAATGGCGAACGATACAAGAGACAGGTGCTTTCACAGCAGCGTTATGACAGTCGTGTCATTCCGTTTAAGCGCGGTGATATTGTGGACTGCAAGGGCACGAAGTTAGCCGTCAGTGAAAAGGTATACAATGTTATTTTGGATGCGGAGCTGGTCAATGAAAAGCCGGAATATGTGGAAGCGACACTGCAGGCGCTCGGAAGCTGCCTGGGTCTGGATACGTCGGAGATACGGTCTTTTCTGACGGCCAATCCCAATTCCAAATACCGTGTGCTGGCAAAACGGCTTTCCTATGACGAGATCAGCCCTTTTGTGGAGCTGCAGAACGATACGAAAAACAATCCCAATATCAAGGGGATTTGGTTTGAGGAAGAGTATAAGCGGGTGTATCCGGGCGGCAGCCTGGCCTGTGACGTGATTGGGTTTACCGGAAAAGACAATACGGGTACTTACGGGCTGGAAGAATATTATAATGATACACTGAATGGAATTAACGGCAGAGAATATGGGTATCTTAATGATGATTCCACATTGGAACGCCGGACCAAGGCGGCGATCGACGGCAATACGATCGTGACGACGATTGATTCCAATATCCAGAATATTGTGGAGAAGAATCTGAAGCAGTTCAACGAGGACAATAAAAATGTCGCGCGGGACGGCAACGGTGCATACAATGTAGGCTGTGTGATGATGAATGTGCACACGGGCGAGATTCTCGCCATGGCGAGCTATCCGTTTTATGACCTCAACGATATTTACAATCCACAGGTGCTTCTGGGGACAAATCTGCTGGACGAAAACGGAAAAGAAACCGAGGAAGTTATTACACAGCAGGTTTTGGATGCGATGGACGACGACAGCCTGATGTTTCATCTGAATTCTGTCTGGAAAAATTTTTGCATTACAAGTACGTTTGAGCCGGGTTCGACGGCTAAGCCCTTTACGGCGGCCATGGGGCTGGAAACGGGCCGGATGACCGGCAACGAGACGTATTTCTGCGGCGGTTCTCTCTGGTACGGCGGTCATGAAATCCACTGCCATCAGCGTATGGGAGACGGCACGCTGACCGTAAAACAGGCGATTGAAAAATCCTGCAACGTGGCGCTGATGCAGATGGGTGATGCCATTGGCAAGGACTATTTCCTGCAGTTTCAGGAGGCGTTCGGGTGGGGGCTGCGGACGAATATCGACCTGGCCGGTGAGGCCCGCACGGTCGGACTTGTCTATACTTCTTCCAATATGGGAGAGGTGGAGCTGGCCACTTCGACATTCGGGCAGGGCTTTAATGTCACCATGATACAGATGATTACGGCTTTTTCGTCACTGGTAAACGGCGGTTATTTATATGAGCCGCATGTGGTCAATAAAATACTCAGCTCCGACGGCACGACCATCCGCAATATTGAGCCGAGACTTTTGAAACAGACCATATCCGCCAGCACATCGGAAAAAATTATAGACTATTGTAACGGTGTGGTGACGGAGGGCACGGGTACGACGGCAAGGCCGGCGGGCTACGCGATCGGGGGCAAGACCGGGACGGCCGAAATGGTTCCCCGTACAAAGAAAAATTATGTATGCTCTTTTATGGGCTATGCGCCTGCGGATGATCCGCAGATCGCCATTTATGTGGTGGTGGACAGGCCCAATGCCGACAAACAGGATGACGCCAAATTCGCAACACGCATTGTCAGAAGCATTTTAACCGAAGCGCTCCCCTATCTGCACTATTTTATGACCGAAGAGCTGACCGAAGACGAAATGGCGGAAATCAGCGGAAGCGGACTGGCCGTGCAGGTGCCGGGCATACCGCCGGCGGAAGATACGGAAGGCGGGCAGGGTGACGGAGCCGGGGAAGACGGCGGCGGGACACAGCCGGATGACCCGCAGAGCGGCGGGATACAGGATCCGGAGGAACTGGATATTACCGGAGACGAGGGCGCGCAGACGCCGGAAGGCGGAACGCAGCCTGCGGGCGGCGGAGAAGCGGGCCCGCAGGACGATGAGATGTCAGAAGAAGAGCGGGAATGGCGGGAGCGGATCGCGGGATATGAGACGGATCCGGAAACCGGATACCTGATCGAACCGGAGACGGGCATTTTGATCGACCCGGCTACCGGACAGGCGGTGGAAAGCGTGCCTCTGATGGATTAGGAGAGTGGAATAAGGAGAAAAAATAAATCATAAAATGGTATAAAATGCTTTTATGGAACTTCCGTGGAGAAAAATAAGACCTTTCACCGAAAGAAGATACTGGCGGCCTTCCTGATTTTTCTTGTCTCCTTTATCGGGCTGAGCGTGCGGCTTTCTTATCTGATGATCGGGCAGTCGCAGTATTATGCGGAGCAGGCCCGGGAACTGCACGAGCGGGAACGGAGCATTAAGGCGGCCAGAGGCAGGATACTGGACCGAAACGGCGTGGTGCTGGCGGATAATAAGACAGTCTGCACCATCTCGGTCATACACAGTCAGATCGAGGACAAAGAGGCGGTGATTGCCATGCTCTGCCGCGAACTGACGCTGGATGAGGAATATGTCAGAAAGCGGGTGGAAAAGGTATCCGCCATCGAGCGGATCAAAAGCAATGTGGAGAAAGCGACGGGCGATACGATCCGCGATTACAATCTGCCCGGCGTAAAGGTGGATGAAGATTTCAAACGATATTATCCGTACGGCGAACTGGCCTCCAAAGTTCTGGGATTTACCGGCGGAGACAATCAGGGGATCATCGGCCTGGAAGTGGCATACGATGCCGTGCTGGAGGGAGAGCCGGGCACCATACTGACCGTTACGGATGCCAGGGGCATCGAATTGGATGCGGCCGGGGAAAACCGCATCGAACCGGTGGACGGCAGTGACCTGACGATTTCCATGGATATGAATATTCAGAAATATGCCACACAGCTTGCGTATCAGGCGTTGGAGACAAAGGAAGCGGACAGTGTATCGATCATTGTCATGAATCCGCAAAACGGCGAACTGCTGGCGATGGTAAATGTCCCGGAGTTTGACCTGAATGAACCCTTTACCCTTCCGGAAGAGACGGGGAGCGGGTTAAGCGAGCAGCAGAAACAGGATGCGCTGAACCGGATGTGGCGCAACGGCTGCATTAACGATACGTATGAACCGGGTTCCACCTTTAAGACGGTAACGGCGGCTGCCGGACTGGAAGCAGGGGTGGTGCATACATCGGATACGTTCCATTGTCCCGGTTATATTATGGTGGAAGACCGCCGGATTCGCTGCCACAAGGCGGGCGGACACGGCAGTCAGGATTTTATACACGCGACTATGAACTCCTGCAATCCGGTGTTTGTGACGGTGGGGATGCGGCTTGGGAGCGATCTGTATTACGATTATTTTCAGAAATTCGGCCTTCTGGAGAAAACCGGCATTGACCTGCCGGGGGAGGCGGCGACAATTATGCATAAAAAAGAGAATATCGGCATGGTGGAACTGGCCACGATTTCTTTCGGGCAGTCGTTCCAGATTACCCCCATTCAGCTTATGACAACGGCCGCGTCCTTTGTCAACGGCGGCAGAAGGGTCACACCGCATTTCGGCCTGCGGGCATCGGGGCAGGACAAGAGGGTTTCCGGAGTGTTTACGTATCCGGTCAGAGAGGGAATTGTCTCTGCGGAGACATCGGAGACGATGAAAATGATGCTGGAGCAGGTTGTGGAGAACGGCGGCGGAAAGAACGGATCTGTGGAGGGGTACCGGGTGGGCGGCAAGACTGCCACCAGCCAGACGCTGCCGAGAGGGAGCGGCCGGTATATTTCTTCGTTCCTAGGGTTTGCCCCTGCGGATGATCCGCAGGTGATGGCCATTGCGATTATCAACAACCCTCAGGGCACATACTACGGCGGGCAGATTGCGGCGCCGGTTATCAGACAGCTTTTTGAAAACATTCTTCCTTATCTGGAAGAAACGGACGGATAGGGAACGGAAAAGACAGCGAAAGATCCGGAAAGGACGGGAGATATGGTACTTAACAGTTCGGTAGTGATACCGGTAATCATAGCATTTATCATCAGTGTAATGGCAGGTCCTCTGATTATTCCTTTTTTAAAGAGACTTCATGTAGGACAGACGGAGCGGGAGGAAGGGCCCAAGTCACATCTGAAGAAAACCGGGACGCCTACCATGGGCGGCATCCTGATTCTGGGCAGTGTGCTTTTGACGTCGCTTCCGTATGTGCGCAGCTATCCGAAGATTATACCGGTGCTGTTTCTGACATTGGGGTTTGGGCTGATCGGCTTTCTGGACGATTATATTAAAGTCGTTCTGAAGCGTTCCCTTGGCCTGACAGCCCTGCAGAAGATGGCGGGTCAGATTGTTGTCACAGGCATTTTTGCCTATTATCTGCTGCATTATACGGATGTGAGCCTGGCTATGAAGGTACCGTTCTTTCCGGAAACGTATCTGGATTTCGGTATTTTTAACATACCATTGTTGTTTTTTGTCGTGATCGGCACGGTGAACGGCACGAATTTTACGGACGGACTGGATGGACTGGCGAGCAGCGTCACCATTATGGTTGCCACCTTTTTTACGGTGGTTGCCATCGGTACAAACAGCGGTATTGATCCTGTCACCTGTGCGGTTGTCGGTTCGCTGCTCGGATTCTTACTGTTTAATGTTTATCCGGCCAGAGTTTTTATGGGAGATACCGGTTCCCTGGCTCTGGGCGGCTTTGTCGCCTCCTGCGCATATCTGATGCAGATGCCGTTGTTTATTGTGATTGTCGGTTTTATCTACCTGGCGGAAGTATTGTCCGTTATCATACAGGTGAGTTATTTTAAAGCGACCGGCGGGAAGCGTATCTTTAAGATGGCGCCCATTCATCATCACTTTGAGCTGTGCGGATGGTCAGAGACACGTGTGGTGGCAGTCTTTTCCATTGTGACGGCGATTCTGTGTCTGGTGGGACTGATGGCCTTATAAGCGACTGCATTATAATAAGGAAACAAAGGAGAGAGCAATGGAACTGAAGGGAAAATACGTGTTGATCGTAGGCACGGGTATCAGCGGTATCAGTGCGGCGCAGCTTGCGTCAGGCGCGGGCGGTGCGCGTGTTATCCTGTTTGACGGCAATGAAGCAGTGCAGCCGGATGCTGTCAGACAAAAGCTTCCCGCAGATCCGGAGACGGAGATCTACACAGGCACGCTGCCGCAGGAGGCGGCGGCGCGGACAGAACTTGTCGTCGTCAGTCCCGGGGTACCTGTGGATACGCCGTTTATGGATGGATTTCGGGACAGAGGCATACCGATCTGGGGGGAAATCGAGCTGGCGTATCGTTTCGCAAAGGGGCGGCTGATTGCCATTACGGGGACCAACGGGAAGACGACGACGACGGCGCTTGCCGGCCAGATTATGAAAGATTATCAGAAGGAGGCGTTTGTTGTCGGCAATATCGGCATTCCCTATACTTCCGTAGCATGTGATACGACCGAAAACTCGGTGACGGTGGCGGAGATCAGCAGCTTTCAGCTCGAGACAATCCATAATTTTACACCGGATGTCTCGGCTGTCCTGAATATTACGCCGGATCATCTCAACCGGCATCATACGATGGAAAATTATGCGGCGGTAAAAGAGGCGATAGCCCGGAACCAGAAAAAGGGAAGCCGATGCATTTTAAACTACGAGGATGCGTATACGCGGGCGATCGGAGAGCGGACGGCCGCGGAGCCTTTTTATTTCTCATCCGCACGGGTACTGGAAAAAGGGATTTATCTGCAGGACGGGGATATTTATCTGGCGGACGGCGGCGCACCGGTAAAGGTTGTCTGCTTTCGGGAGACAAAGCTGCCGGGCATCCACAATGCGGAGAATATGATGGCGGCCATTGGGCTGACATATAGTATGGGCGTTCCGCTGCAGCAGATTGCACAGACCGCCAAAGCGTTCCGGGCAGTGGAACACCGGATTGAGTATGTGGCATCCAAAAAAGGTGTGGTTTATTATAACGACTCCAAGGGCACCAATCCCGATGCCGCGATCCGCGGTATCCGGGCCATGGACCGGCCGACGGTTCTGATCGGCGGCGGTTATGATAAGGGCAGCACATATGACGATTGGCTGGAAGCCTTTGACGGCAAAGTGACCTGGCTGGTGCTGCTTGGGCAGACAAAAGATGCGATAGCGGCCTGCGCGCGCAGGCATGGCTTTACAAATATTGTTATGGCAGATTCTCTGGAGGAAGCGGTGCAAATCTGTGCCGAAAAGGCGCGTCCGGGTGACGCGGTGCTTTTGTCCCCCGCCTGTGCGAGCTGGGGGATGTTTCCCAATTATGAAGTGAGAGGGAATTTATTTAAAGAACTGGTAAATAAGCTGGAGGATTGATTTTGGACAGATTCAGGGAAAGGAGAAAAAACAAAGCCGACCACTACTTTGATTACAGTTTATTGTTTATTGTGTTGTTTCTCCTTGGCTTCGGGATGATAATGATCTATTCGACGAGTTCGTACGAGGCCAGCAAAGATTACGGGGACGCCGCCTATTACCTGAAAAAGCAGGCGATAGCGACGGCGCTCGGGATTGCGGCCATGATTTTTACGGCCAATATACCGTATCATTTCTGGGAGAAATTTGCGGTGCCGGGCTATCTGGTCTCGGCGGTTCTGATCGGGCTGGTGCTGACGCCGTTGGGCGTTAAGGTAAAAGGCGCCAGACGATGGCTGGATTTCGGCATCGGGCTGCGTCTGCAGCCGGCAGAGATCGCAAAGCTGTGTATGATTTTGTTTCTGGCCAGCATGGTCTGTAAGATGGGAAAAAGCATCCGCAGCCAGAAGGGATTTTTTACGATTCTCCTTGTGCCGCTGCCGATCAGTATGATGATCTGGAAAATCACCGATAATCTGAGCTCGGCCATTATCGTGTTCGGCATTGCGGCGTTGATGCTCTTTGTGGCCAGCCCGGAATATAAAAAGTTCTTTCTGCTCGGCATTGCGGGCGCCGCAGCGGGCACCGGAGTTGTATACATAATTACCCGCATGGCTTCGTCCGAAAAACTGGATTTCCGCGGGGAGCGTATTCTCGCCTGGCTGGATCCGGAGGCGTATGCCAGCGGCAAGGGATTCCAGACGCTGCAGGCATTGTACGCGATCGGCTCCGGCGGTATCTTTGGCAAGGGACTGGGCCAGAGTATGCAAAAGCTCGGCTTTATCCCGGAGGCGCAGAATGATATGATATTTTCTATCATATGTGAAGAACTGGGACTGTTTGGGGCGATTGCCATTATCCTGCTGTTTCTGCTTCTGATCTGGCGTTTTATGATCGTGGCCAACAATGCGCCCGATCTGTTCGGAGCGCTGCTGGTCGTGGGGGTTATGGGACATATTGCCATTCAGGTTATCCTGAATATTGCGGTTGTCACCAATACCATTCCCAATACGGGTATTTCTCTGCCGTTTATCAGTTACGGCGGTTCTTCGGTTATGTTTCTGCTGATAGAGATCGGGCTGGTGCTCAGTGTTTCGCATTCGATTCGATTTAAGGAAGTGTGAGCGGCGTACAAGATACCGAATCGCGGATATGACATAAGATAGAATAGGTCTTTTTCATCAAAGTCAGAGAAGGTGAATCAGTGGATTCTATTCATATCTGCGGCGGGTATCCGCTCTGCGGCGAAACACGGATACAGGGCTCCAAAAATGCGGTGCTGCCCGTTCTGGCGGCAACCGTCCTTGTAAACGGGATAAGTACACTTTATAATTGCCCGAAAATAGCCGATGTACAATGCATGATAAAACTGCTGGAAAGTACAGGATGCCGTGTGACATGGAAAGGGGATACGATAACGGTCGATGCGTGTCATATTTCTTCCACGTCGCTGCCCGGGGAATATGTTTCGCGCATGCGATCTTCTGTGATTTTGATGGGAGCGCTCCTGGGCCGGGAAGGACAGGTAAGCATCAGCTATCCCGGCGGCTGTGTGATCGGGAAGCGTCCCATCGACATGCATCTGGAAGCGTTTGCCCGCATGGGGGTAGCGCTGACGGAAACGTGCGGCGTGCTTACGGCACGGGCGCAGACGCTGACCGGCGGCAGTATCCCGCTTGCGTTTCCCAGCGTGGGCGCAACGGAAAATGTGATTCTGGCCGCGGCGCTTGCCGGCGGGGAAACCGTGATCTGCGGCGGTGCACAGGAACCGGAGATCGGTGCGCTGTGTGAATTCCTGATACAGGCGGGCGCGGATATATGCCGGGACGGGGACGGGACGGTGGTGGTTCGCGGTGTGCCTGCCCTGCACACCGTCACGTACCGGATACCGCCGGACAGGATTGTGGCGGGCACATATCTGATGGGCTGCATGGCAGCAGGCGGACAGATCTTTCTGCGCGGTGCGGACGGCGGACAGCTCGGGGCGGCGCTTACGGTCATCAGACAGATGGGCGGTGTCTGCACCTGTTGTCCCGAGGGCATCGGACTTGTGATGGAAGGACGCCCGGCGGCGGTTGCCTGTCTGAAAACGGCGGTGTATCCGGGATTTCCGACCGATCTGCAGTCGCAGCTTCTGGCTGCTCTTACGGTGGCAAAGGGGGAGAGCGTCATTGAGGAAACGGTTTTTGAAAATCGGTTTCGGGTAGTGCCGGAACTGGTGAGAATGGGAGCACAGATGAAAACGGAAGGAAACCGGGTGCGGATCTGCGGGGTGGAGCGGCTGCACGGGGCGTGTGTGACTGCGCAGGAGCTGCGCGGCGGCGCGGCGCTCTGTATGGCGGCGCTGGCGGCACACGGTGATTCCCGGATCTGTAACCGGCATTTTATTGACAGGGGCTATGCGTCGCTGGAAGCGGATATACGAAGCCTTGGAGGCAGGATATGAAAAAACGGACAGTCATAGCGGTCTGTGTCTGCGCGGCGTCTCTGGTACTGGGGATACTGGGGGCGCTGGCGCTGCGGTATTATAAGGTGACGACCGTATATGTGGAAGGAAACATACATTACAGCAACGAAGAGATCATGGATATGGTCATGAAAGGCACACTCGGCGACAACTCCCTTTATCTTGCGCTGAAATATAAAAACAAAGGGATGGACGACATCCCCTTTGTGCAGACAATGGATGTGACGATTCTCGCGCCTGACACCATTCGGATTACGGTATATGAGAAAGCAGTCGCGGGGTACATAGAATATCTCGACCGATATATGTATTTTGACAAAGACGGCATTATCGTGGAAACATCGGAGGAGAGGACAACGGGAATCCCGCAGGTGACGGGCCTGCAGTTCGGTTATGTGGTGATGCACGAAAAGCTCCCGGTGGACAACCCCGAGATTTTTGAAGATATACTGGACATTACACAGTTGTTAAATAAATATGGCGTACAGGCCGATAAAATCCGGTTTGACAAGTCCATGCATAAGACGCTGTATTTCGGTGATGCACGGGTCAGTCTGGGCTCGAACGAAAACATCGGCGAGAAGATTATGAAGCTGAAAGGCATTCTGCCGGAGCTGGAAGGAAAGAAGGGGATGCTGCGCATGGACAACTATTCAGAAGAAATGAAGAACGTCACGTTCGAGCTGGATTCGGAATGACTGGTGCAATATTAGCAGAAAAAAATAAAAAAACTGTTGATTAATTGGCCAAAAAATAATATCATAGTCTATATGTAGTTATTTGGGACTATTAAAGGAGGACTACCTTTGTTAGAAATAAAAACAAACGATGCTGAATCTGCAGCCAAAATTATTGTAGTCGGAGTTGGCGGCGCAGGTAATAACGCTGTAAATAGAATGATTGACGAAAGTATTGATGGTGTTGATTTTATTGGGATCAATACGGACAAGCAGGCATTACAGCTTTGCAAGGCTCCCAGGCTGCTGCAGATCGGGGAGAAACTGACAAAGGGACTGGGTGCGGGAGCAAAACCGGAGGTCGGTCAAAAGGCCGCCGAAGAAAACATAGAAGAGATTACGGAAGCGCTGAAAGGCGCAGATATGGTATTTGTCACCTGCGGTATGGGAGGCGGAACCGGTACCGGTGCAGCCCCCGTTATAGCGGGAATCTCCAAGGAGATGGGGATTTTGACGGTAGGCGTGGTGACAAAGCCCTTTCGTTTTGAGGCAAGGGCACGTATGGTCAATGCAGTCGGGGGAATCGAACGTCTGAAAGAAAACGTGGACACTCTGATTGTGATTCCCAATGACAAGCTGCTTGAAATTGTAGACAGACGGACGACAATGCCCGATGCGCTGAAAAAGGCGGATGAGGTATTGCAGCAGGCGGTACAGGGCATTACCGATCTGATTAACCTTCCCGCCATTATCAATCTGGACTTTGCGGATGTACAGACGGTAATGAAGGACAAGGGGATCGCACATATCGGAATCGGCGCCGGCAAAGGGGATGACAAGGCGGGGGACGCCGTAAAAGCCGCCGTGGAAAGCCCGCTGCTTGAGACGACGATTTCCGGTGCAACACATGTCATTATCAATGTATCCGGTGATATTACGCTGGCCGATGCCGCCGATGCGGCTGATTATGTCCAGAATCTGGCCGGTGACGACGTGAATATTATATTCGGCGCCATGTATGACGAGACGGCGACGGACAGTTGTACGATTACCGTCATTGCGACAGGACTGGAATCCAATACCGGTGTGCCGCCCCGGATTACACCGAATTATCAGACATATAAGACGCCCGGGATGAAGCAGGCAGTCAATAAGAACATAAATATGAACATAAACACGAATCCCAATCCGATGCAGATGGCCTCACAGCCGCAGGTACAGGTGCAGCAGATGCCGATGCAGCAGGCGACCGGTCCCATGACGGTTCCCACACCTGCTCCGACACCGACGCCTGTGAGTGTGCCGCCGCTTGCGGGGATTCGCAGACCGACCAATATCAAGAGCAGTGTGGAAGAAAAGACATTGAGTATTCCGACTTTTCTGCAGAAAAAATAATCGCATAGAACAAGACAAGGAGACAGCCGCCGGCCCGTTATCGGGCGGGCGGCTGTTTTATTGCGTCCGGCGTAAATAACGGCCGGCCGAAGCGGCAGAAGGATGTCCGACAGACTTCTGCCGCTTTTGCCTGCCGGTTTTCCCTTCTTTGTAAATTCCTGTCGAATTTCCGCAAGAAATATTTCGTCCTGCCTCGGTGTTTTTGACAAAAAACGCAGTTCATTCTTTTTATAATAGGTTCATCGGAGTGCATAGGAGGTGAGCGGTGAAATATAAATTGTATATTGACACATTCTTTCTGCTGAATTTCCTGATGGATACCCTGTTGTTGTTTCTGATCAGAAAGGTTCTCAGGTGTACTGCCACGCGTCTGCGAATCTTACTGGGAAGCGGCTTTGGAGCGGGAATGGCCTGTGTTCTTACGGCTGTGCCGCTCGTTCCGGCATGGGTTAAGATACTGACAGGATATGGAATGGTCAGTATATGTATGATTAAGATCAGTTTTTCCGGAATGAATTTCAAAATGGCCTGTCGGGCGGCCGTTTATCTGTACGGATTTTCTTTTCTGATGGGCGGTGTGCTGGAAGTGCTCTCGGAGCAGATTCCCTTTTTCCGGGCACACGGTATGGGGGTCCTGGGCGTCTGCAGCGCCGGTGTGTTTACATATGGTCTGTTTGTGGATTTTTATACAAAATGGAAGAACCACAGCGGAGACGCCGTCCTGCCCGTGAAGGTAGTCTGGCAGGACAGGGAGCTGCTGCTGAAAGCGCTGGTCGATACGGGGAACAGCCTGTACGAGCCGCTTGGCGGAAAACCGGTATCCATCGTGGAAAAAAATGTCATGGAGCGCATGTTCTGCGGCGGCCGGCCGCAATGCTTTCGGGCAATCCCCTTTCACAGTATCGGGAAGGCACACGGGATACTGGACGGTTATGAGCTGACGGAACTGATTATATTCGGGAAAAATGAAATGATAAAGATAGAGAAGCCGATGGTGGGACTGTTTGACGGCAAATTGTCTGCAGGGGCGGCATATCAGATGATATTGCATCCCACATTAACGAAAATACGGGAGGAAAGTATATGATTTTTAAAGTGGCGATACCGGGGAAAATCCAGTTCCGGCTGATACGGCGGGAGGCGGGGCTTCTGATGCGGCGGCCGGGAGATATTCACTATATCGGCGGTGCCGAAGTACTTCCGCCGCCTCTGGAAGCGCTGGAGGAAGAGGAAGTGATCGGCGATCTGGGCACGGAAGATGAGGAGGAGGCGAAAGCCACACTGATTGAACACAACCTGCGTCTGGTTGTATACATAGCGAAAAAGTTTGACAATACAGGCGTGGGTGTGGAAGATTTGATCTCGATCGGAACGATCGGGTTGATAAAATCCATTAACACCTTCAACCCGGGAAAGAATATCAAACTGGCAACATATGCGTCACGCTGCATTGAAAACGAAATTCTGATGTATCTTCGGAAAAACAATAAGGCGAAAGTGGAAGTGTCGATCGACGAGCCGCTGAATGTGGATTGGGACGGAAACGAACTGTTGCTGTCGGATATTCTGGGAACGGATGAGGATGTCATTTACCGGGATATTGAGAATGAAGTGGAACGGGGACTGTTGTTTCAGGCGGTAAACAGATTGTCGGAACGGGAGCGGACGATCATCAGTCTTCGATTCGGGCTGAATACACCGGACGGGGAAGAAATGACACAGAAAGAAGTGGCGGCGCTGCTTGGGATTTCGCAATCATATATTTCGAGGCTGGAGAAAAAGATTATCAAAAGGCTGAAGCGGGAGATGGTAAAGGAGGTGTAGAAATAAGTCGTCCGCCGCGAAAAATTCTTCCTGAAAATTCAAAAAAGAACGCATAGTCAGGCGCCATAGTGAGAATCATTTTACTAGAAAACATTGTAGGAGGAATCGCTATGGCGCTGAACAAAGTAGAAATCTGCGGGGTCAATACGGCAAAGCTCCCTTCCCTGTCCAACGAACAGAGGACGAAGCTGTTTCAACGAATCAAGGAAGGGGACATGGAAGCCAGAAACGAGTACACGGAAGGAAATCTGCGGTTGGTGCTGAGCGTAATCAAACGGTTCTCCGGGAGCAATGAAAATCCCGACGACCTGTTCCAGATCGGCTGTATCGGGCTGATGAAAGCCATTGACAATTTTAATACGGAACTCGATGTGAAATTTTCGACATATGCGGTGCCGATGATCGTCGGAGAAATCCGGCGTTTTTTGCGGGACAATAACAGTATCCGTGTCAGCCGTTCTCTGAAAGACACGGCATACAAGGCTATATATGCCAGAGAAAACCTGACGAAAAAAAATCTCAGGGAACCGAGCATTGTGGAGATTGCGGAAGAAATCGGCGTTTCCAAAGAGGACATTGTCTATGCGCTGGACGCCATACAAAATCCCATGAGCCTGTATGAGCCGGTCTATACCGACGGCGGCGATACGCTTTATGTGATGGATCAGGTCAGCGATAAGAAAAACAAAGAGGAGACGTGGGTGGAACATCTGTCACTGCGGGAAGCCATGAAACGGCTGAACGAGCGGGAGAACGAAATCATTACCCTGCGTTTTTTTGAGGGAAAGACCCAGATGGAGGTGGCCGAGATTATCGGTATTTCGCAGGCGCAGGTATCCCGGCTGGAAAAAAACGCGCTGAAAATCATGCGCAATTATCTGGCGGGGTGACGGGAGGTCTGTGCTGACAAAAAGAAGGCCGAAGCGGACGGAGAACAGCCAAAGGCCCGGATCAGGGAGCCGTGAGCGGGCGCGGGCAGCGCCGCTCCGCTCCCCGATCCGGGCCTTTGGTATTTTTGATGCCGCCCGGTATAAAGATTCGGAAACAGGGGAATGACAGCTTTGCGTTTTTGTGCTACACTATGAATGCGGATCAAAGCCGCAGGACAGAAACGAAAAGCAGTGTATGGGAAATGAGGAACCCTGTATGAATTCCAAAAAGCGCATTCTCTATCTGGATATGGCAAAAGGTGTCGGGATTGTACTGATGATCGCGGGACATCTGATCGGGGCGCTGCAGAGTATCGATTATAAGCCCTATTTTCCGCCTTCGTATCAGTTTATTTCTTCCTTTCATATGCCGCTTTTTTTTGTGATCTCGGGTATTTTGCTGTGGGTGACAAAGGAGGAAGAGCGGGAGCTGCGGCAGGTCGTCCGGCGGAAGGCGAAAACACTGCTGGTTCCCTATGCCGCATTCAGCGTGATTTATTTTGTGATGAATATTTTCACCTGTGTTTTTTTCCCGGAAATTCTGACATTTCCGGAACTCGGCCGTTTTTTTATTTACAGTATTACCTTCCGGGGCGTGTCGGTGCTCTGGTTTTTGCCCGCGCTCTTTCTGGGGGAAGTGATATTTTTATACTGGCGCAGGCGGATGGGGGACGGCAGGCTGGATCTTGTGATACTGGCAGTCGGACTTGTGCTTTTTTTCTTCTCCCCGGTTTTCGGATGGGAGGGATGGGAGACAAATCCGGTTTTGATGACGGCAGGGGCGCTGCTGCAGACGGCGGCGCGGGGATTTCTGGCGTGCATATTTCTGCTGGCGGGGTATCGAAGCGCCGGCTTGTTACAGAAACGGGAGAAACAGTCATTTCCCGGGCTGCTGCTGGGCGCGGCGCTTTTGGCCTGTGCCGGTTTTTTGTGCTTTTGCAATGGTTCCGTGGATTTTAATTATATGGTATTCGATCATTTTATCCTGTATGTGGTCTGCGCCTGCTGCGGATCTTTCGGCGTGATACTGATATGTAAGAATGTCGGGCGTTCCAGGCTGCTTTTATTTTACGGAACCAATTCGCTGATCATTATGGCGACGCATATGGAGTTTAAAGTTATGCTGCATACGATACAGGTTTCCTACTGGCTGAATCATTTCGTGACAAGAGCCAAGGAATGGGTGTTGTATGCGACGATGGCGGTGTGCATAACCGTGCTGGAGGCAGGGATCGTATTTTTGTTCAATCGTTATTTTTATTTTCTGATCGGCAGAAAGAAACCCGAACGCAGCCAGCGCCGGAAACAGAATAACGATTTGCCACAAAAGGAGGAGAGGGCGGTATGAAAACGAAACGGATGATAAAACAGGGAATGGCAGTTTTATGTGCAGGAGTGCTTCTGGCGGCTCCGGTGGGAGCGGAGGCCAAGAGCGGCTCCGGTTCCGACAATACGCCTGTGCCGGCGGACGCGGCTTCGGGCGGTGTCATTCATTCCAATGTATACGGAGAGGTCCTGGTGACAAGGCAGGAGGACGGCACATACAATTATACCTTTTTTAACGATGACTGGCCCGCGGTGCAGAGTCTGCTCATTGCGCTGAACAACGGTGCGAAGATCGATCTGGATAAGCTTCTCACGGAGTCTTCCACATCCATTCAGAAGATTACATCGGATGACAAGTCATCGATTCCGAACGATATTATCAATTCCGGAGCGGCGGCGGCCGGCAACCGGGGAAGCTTTTCGGTGGGAAGCGTATACGGGCCGAATCTGAATGCCGGGGAGTTGGAACAGGTGCAGACGATGGTATCGGCTTTTATGATTTCCAATAATGTGGCTTCGATGAGTGATCTGAAAAAGGTGCGTACGGCGCATGACTATCTCGTGCAGACATGCACACCGGCGCCGAAGGGAAGCCAGAATCACGCGGACGATGCCTGGGGGGCGCTGATTTATCGTGAGGCCAATGCAAAGGGGTATGCGCGGGGCATGAAAGCGCTCTGTGATGCCATGGGTGTCGGGACCTACATCGTATCTGCGAATAGCAGTTCTTCCCTGAAAGACTATATGTGGAATGAAGTGCTGATTAACGGAGAATGGTTTATCGTCGATGTTTACTGTGACGACAGTACGGCCAGCTACGCGACATATCTGGTGTCGGACAGTGCCTACCGGACACTCGGAATGGCATGGGACAGAAACAACAATACGCCGCCTGCGTGCAGACGGAATTATAAATAGACATACAGGAGGAAAATGTGGCAAAGTTATATTTTCGCCACGGCGCCATGGGCAGTTCCAAGACTGCCAATGCGCTGATGGTGGAGTACAATTATTACGAACGCGGAAAAAAGGCGCTTCTCCTGAAGCCGGCGCTGGATACGCGGGACGGGAAAGGCGTGATCCGAAGCCGGATGGGCCTCTGGAAAGAATGCTGTTTTGTAGAGGATTTTGTGCAGTATCCGCAGGAAAAGATCAGGGAATATGACTGTATTATCGTGGATGAGGCACAGTTTTGCAAAAAGAGTGAGATTGCCTTTTTTGTGGATGTGGTGGATCGGTGTGACATTCCGGTGATCTGCTACGGTCTGCGCACCGATTTTCGGAGAGAGCCGTTTGAAGGCTCTCTCTGGCTGCTTGCCTGGGCGGATGTGATCGAAGAGCTGAAAACGGTCTGCTGGTGCGGACAGGGCGCATGCTGCACAACCCGGTTTTCCGAGGACGGCAGGGTGATCCGGGAGGGGGAGCAGGTTTGTCTGGGCGGGGACGACAAATATATTGCGCTCTGCCGGAAGCATTACCGGGAGGGCAATCTGGGACCCGCCTGGCGCAGAGGGCTTATGGGCCGCAGCACAGATCGACCAGAATGATGTCGGGGCCGATCTGTTTTATATCTTTATAGCATATGACAATATCGGAATTGCCCTCAAACAGACGGCAGAAATGAAACCCTTCTGAAATAACAATCTTATGAATCTGCCCCGTGCATTCATCGAATTCCATGTCGACTACATTGCCGATTTTCTGACAGTTTCTGATATTAATGACTTCTTTTTTCTGAAAACAGGAAAATAACATGGCGCCGTCCTCCTCTTTTCCACAGTATATGAAAAGAGCGGCGAAGTGGTGCGTGTCTGATTGACAGGGGTCGATCCGTCTGGCTATAATAGAAAAAAACGGGTGTGTACGCGCTGTGGGAGGTAACAATGAAGTGTCCGTTTTGCAGTCATGAAAACACAAGGGTCATAGATTCCCGGCCTGCGGATGACAATGCTTCGATTCGCAGACGACGCATCTGCGATGAATGCGGCAAACGTTTTACGACGTATGAGAAGGTGGAGACAATCCCTGTTATTATTATCAAAAAGGATAATAACCGGGAGACATACGACCGTTCCAAAGTGGAGGCGGGCGTGCTGCGTGCCTGCCATAAAAGGCCGATCAGCGCCAGTCAGATTACGCAGCTTGTGGATGAGGTGGAGACGGAGATTTTCAATCTCGAAGAAAAGGAGATTTCCAGTCAGACGGTCGGTGAACTTGTTATGAATAAGCTGAAAAGTCTGGAGGCGGTCGCTTATGTCAGATTCGCTTCCGTCTACCGGGAATTTAAAGATGTGAATACGTTTCTGGAAGAACTGAAAAAGGTATTGGAATGACGGCCGGAAAGGATTATGGTATGCTGGAGCGGTTTTATCCGGATGAATATGTGGATTCCGCGTATGGGATTGATTATGAAAAACTGTATCGGGACGGATGGCGGGGCATTATTTTTGATATAGACAATACGCTCGTTCCGCATGGGGCGCCGGCAGACAGGCGCAGTATCGCATTGATAAAGAGGCTGCAAAAGACCGGATTTCGGGTGATGATGCTCTCGAATAACAAAGAGCCGCGGGTGAAACCGTTTTGCGATACAGTGGGAACGCCTTATCTCTATAAGGCCAATAAACCCTTTCCCGGGAGTTACCGGAAGGCAATGGAACGGATGGGGACGACGGAAAAGACGACGCTGTTTATCGGCGATCAGCTTTTTACCGATATTTGGGGTGCGAAAAGGACGGGCATACGGACATTTCTCGTACGGCCCATACATCCCAAAGAAGAGATACAGATTGTGCTGAAGCGGTTTCTGGAAAAGATTGTGTTGTATTTTTATGAAAAAGAGAGAGGAAAGCGATGATTTCGATTGGCGGAAGGACAAGAACATGCGGGTTGATCGGGTATCCGGTGGCACATACGCTTTCGCCGCTGATTCATAATTTGCTGGCGGAGGCGACGGGACAGGACATGGTGTACGTCCCTTTTCCCGTGGAACCGGAACGGGTTGGCGATGCCGTGGAAGGCGCGTACGCCCTGAATATAACGGGGCTCAATGTCACTGTGCCGCATAAGAGTGCGGTGATTGCGCATCTGCGGGAGATGGATGCACTCGCGGAGAAGATCGGAGCGGTGAATACGCTGGTGCGCTGTGAGGGCGGCTATAAAGGATATAATACGGATATGACGGGACTGCAGCGGGCGATGGCGTCGGACGGTGTATGTCTGGAAGGCGAGCGGGTGATTTTGCTCGGTGCGGGCGGCGCGGCGCGGGCCGTTGCGTTCCTGTGCGCGTCTGCCGGAGTGGAGGCGGTTTATTTGCTGAACCGCACGCCCGCCAGAGCGCAGGAAGTGGCTGCGGAAGTCAATCGTGTGTGCGGAAGGGACTGTATCCGCCCGCTTGCCGGATACGGAGAGCTGCCGGAGGGCCGCTTTCTGGCGATCCAGGGGACGAGCGCGGGGCTGTATCCCCATGTGGAGGATACGCCGATTGCCGACGCCGCGTTTTTCGAAAAGGTACATACCGGATATGACCTGATTTACAGGCCGGGCGATACCCGCTTTATGCAGCTGGTGCGCAGTCATGGCGGCCGGGCTTTTAACGGGCTGAAAATGCTGGCATATCAGGGGATCCATGCGTTTGAACTGTGGAACGGCGTGTATGTGGACGAGGCTCTGGCGGAGACGGTGATACAAAAGCTGAGGAAAGAGACGGAAATTCATGGATAATATTATTTTAATCGGATTTATGGGCTGCGGTAAGACTTCGGTGGGAATCCGGCTGTCGTATCAGCTGCGCCGGATATTTCTGGATACGGACAAGCTGATTGAGCAGGGGCAGGGCAGATCGGTTTCCCGTATATTCGCAGAAGACGGGGAAGCGTATTTCCGGGCGTTGGAAACAGAGACAATCGCCGGATTGCGGGAAGGCCGGGCGCCGTGTATTATCGCCACCGGGGGCGGGCTGCCGGTGAAACCGGAAAACCGGCCGCTGCTGCGGGCGCTCGGGCGGGTGATCTATCTGAAAGCGATGCCGGAAACGGTGTATGAACGTCTGCGGGGCGATACGGAGCGGCCGCTTTTGCAGTGCGCGGATCCGTTGAGCAGGATCCGGGAGCTGATGCGGGAGCGGGAGACGGCGTATGCGGATGCGGCGGATGTGACTGTTTTCGTGGACGGCAAAGAGATTGACATGATAGTAAAAGAGATAGAGGAGAAAGCGGGATGAAGATTTTAGTCATTAACGGACCCAATCTGAATTTTCTGGGCATTCGGGAAAAGGCGGTCTACGGGACGCAGAGTTATGACACACTGCTGGCAATGATTGCGGAAAAGGGAGAGGCAAAAGGCTGCCGGATCGAAGTGTTTCAGAGTAACCATGAGGGCGCGATTATCGACAGAATACAGGACGCCTACAGCGACGGCACACAGGGGATTGTGATTAATCCCGGTGCGTATACGCATTACAGCTATGCCGTCCGCGATGCGCTGGCAGGGATCGACATGCCCAAAATCGAGATTCATATATCCGATATTACGAAAAGAGAGGAATTCCGGAAAATATCCGTGACCAGAGAAGCCTGTGACAAACAGATATACGGGCATGGACTGGAAGGCTACCTTATGGCGATTGACGATATTTGCGAATTAATTGATAAAAAGTAGTTGAAAAAGAGAAAAATATGGTTTACACTATATGGGAATTATAACGTGAAAAATTTCAGGAGGATTTTACTATGATTTCTGCAGGTGATTTCAGAAATGGCATTACCATTGAATTAGATAATAACATTTTTCAAATCGTCGAGTTTCAGCATGTGAAGCCGGGAAAAGGCGCGGCTTTTGTCAGAACCAAACTGAAAAATATCAAGAGCGGCGGCGTCGTGGAAAAGACATTCAGACCGACAGAAAAATGCCCGCAGGCACGGATTGACAGAAAGGACATGCAGTATTTATATTCCGACGGCGATCTGTTCAATTTCATGGACGTCGAGACATATGATCAGATTGCGCTCAATCAGGATACAATCGGTGATGCGTTGAAGTTTGTTAAGGAAAACGAAATGGTAAAGGTCTGCTCTCATAACGGCAATGTATTTGCCATTGAGCCGCCATTGTTCGTTGAACTTGCCATTACGGAGACGGAACCGGGATTCAAAGGGGATACCGCGACGGGCGCAACCAAACCGGCTACTGTGGAAACCGGCGCCAATGTACTTGTTCCGCTGTTTGTGGAGATCGGTGATGTAATCAAGATCGACACAAGGACAGGCGAATATTTGTCACGGGTATAGGATGGTTTTTGTTTCAGCGTTTACAGGACAATAGAGTGTTTCTATTGTCCTTCATTTCTATTATTTCTACTATTTGCAAATCTTTTGCATTTCTGCCAATTCAATGATCTCAATTCAGAAAGGGAAATCAAATGAACGAATTTCAAATTTTTATAGATCAGTTGCAAAAAGAACTTTCGGAGCATTTCGGAAATTCTTACCGGGTTACGGTGACAGAGACCGAAAAAAATAACGGAGCAGTGCGGTATGGCGTGATGATAAGCGACGGGAAAACGAATCTTTCCCCGACGGTCTATCTGGAGGAATTGTATCGGCAATATACGGAAGGAAAGACGCTTTGTGAGGTCATGGGGGAAGTGATTCGGATTTATGAGGGCACAAAAGCGGAGAAGAAAGTGGACGTACGGTTTCTTACGGATTTTTCCCGTATCAGAGACAGAATCGTATATCGGCTGTTCGGATACGAAAGCAACCGGAGGCGGTTTGCCGGCGTGCCGCATATCCGGTTTCTGGATATGGTTCTCGTCTGTTATCTTATCCTGGGAGATGAGACGGCGGAGGACGCTGCCGTTTTGGTGACGGCCGGTCTGTGCCGCCTCTGGGGGATTGACGGTGAAACGCTGTTTGATCTGGCGGAGCGGAATACGCCCAGACTGTTCCCGGTTCGTCTGCTTGATATGCGCAGCCTGACCGGGCAGAAAGAAAGTTATATGTATGTGGTGACAAATCAGAAAGCCATGTATGGAGCGGGATGCATCCTTTATCCCGGTGTACCGGAACAATTTGCGGAAAAAACCGACAGCAGTTTTTACATCTTACCGAGTTCTGTGCACGAGATGCTTCTGATACCGGACCGGCTTCCTTTCTGCGCGGAGAAGTTCGGCGGGATCGTCCGGGAGATGAACCGACGGTATGTGGAACCGACGGAAATACTGACAGATTCTGTCTATTATTACGATAAAGAAAAAGAAAAAATTTTACTACTGGACAATTCCGAAAACCTGTGATAAAATATGTCAGAGTGATGTAATAATTTTGTGATATATTTGTAATAAGTTGTATCAGCACCCGTAGTCTAACGGATAGAACGAAGGCCTCCGACGCCTTTAATGCAGGTTCGATTCCTGCCGGGTGCATTTTACATCACTCTGACTAAAAAAATGAGGATAGAATAAAATATGAATCTGAATTCAGATGGTTGGAAACAGAAAGTTTCACTCATTCTGGAAAACGCGGGAGAATGGATTGTCCACCATAAGGCCATATCTGTTCCGACGGCAGTCATTCTACTGGTTGCGCTGTTAGCAGGCGCTTCTTTTTTGAACAAAGAGAAAGCGGCGGACGACGAAACGGCAGAGTCTGCATCTGTACCGGAAGTACAGTTGGAAGAGAATGCGGTTGCTGCTGTCAACGAACTGATGAACAGTTATTATACGGCTCTGGCAGACGGCAATATTGAGAAGCTGGAAAGCCTGACAAATTATATCAGTGATCCCGACAAACTGAAGATCCAGAAAAAGAGCAGTTATATCGAACAATACAATAATATTATCTGCTATACAAAGGCAGGCATGGTGGAAGATTCCTATCTCGTATACGTATATCAGGAAGTCAAGCTTTATGATTACGATACGCCGGTGCCTTCGTTGAATACATTTGTCGTATATAAAAATAGCGAAGGCTCCTATTATATTTATGAAGGTGATCTGGATGACAACACGCTGGCCTATTTTGATTCGCTTTCCGCGCAGGATGATGTGACGAATCTCTGTAACAGCGTACAGGCGAAATATAATGAAGCGGTGGCGAAGGACGAGGGCCTGTCGGACTTTATGGACGGATTTAAAGATCTGATCCGCGATGAAGTTGCCATGGAGCTGGCGGCAATCACACAGGAGGAAACCGAGGCGGAATCCGGGAACGCAGAGTCGGAAGGCGAAGCGGAGCCGACGGCGGAGGAACAGCCGCAGGAAGAGGCGCCGCAGCAGATGACGGCGCAAGTGACGGAAGTGGAAACCATTGACACGGTCAATGTGAGAAGTTCGGACAGTGAAACGGCGGATAAAGTCGGCAGAGCCGAAAAGGGCGTGCGGCTGCCGCTTGTGGAGAAGCGGGAAAACGGCTGGAGCAAAGTCGAATTTGAAGGAAAAGAAGCCTTTATCAAATCGGAATTTTTAGCCGACGTTGTAAACACATCGGGTGATTCGGAGCAGCAGGCTTCCGCCGGAACATCGGAGAATACCGAATCGGATTCCGGTTCGGGCAGTTCCGGTTCTCTGGTGGGGCAAAACGGAAAGGTGACGGCAAAGACGACAGTCAATGTGCGTTCTTCCGCCAATGAGAACGGCGAACGTTTGGGTGTTATCTACGCCGGCGAACAGCTCGAACTGGTAATGCAGCAGGCGGACGGCTGGTGTAAAGTAAAATATGACGGACAGACCGGTTTTGTGAAAACGGAATTTGTAGAGTAAAAAAGAATCGCCTTTGTGCGATTCTTTTTTTCGTTGTTATCCGGCTTGTTCGTGTCATGCGGATGTCTTTTGCGGCACAATGTTTATTTGAATTGTCCGGCAGCGGCGGTATAATTTTCCCTTTTCCGGTAATACTGTAAGAAAAAACAGGAAATCGGGTGAAAATATGCGGCGGGAAGATATACAAGTATTGCGGGATGTACAGAAAAATGCGGAACTGGCGATGAAGGCAGTGGAGACGGTTTCGGAGAAAATTTATGACGATGCGCTGGCACTGCAGTTGTCAAGACAGTCACTGCGCTATTCACAACTGCGGAATGAGGCGGTGGACCGGCTGTTGTCCGCACATCTGGAACCTGCCCGGACCAATATGGTGGAAGAACTGCTGGTGGCAGGCGGTATCTATAAAGACACACTGCTGAATACGAGCACAAGCCATATTGCGGAGCTTGTTATACAGGAGAGCAGCCGGAAGATCAGCAGACTGTGCCAGTCATTGCACAGGCATGAGAATGCGGGGGAAGAAGCTGTGGAAATGGCGCGGGAATTTATGGATTTTGAGGAGTCCAATATCCGCCAGCTCCGGAAATTCCTGTGATAACTTTTGCGATTTAATCAAATAAAGTGCTTGCCATCGGATAAAGTGCGGTATATAATACTAATGGATTTTATATTTTATACATGTATACAATGATAGAGGAGGAAAAATTATGTCTTATGTTGATGAAGTGATTGATCTGGTGGTGGAGAAAAATCCCGCACAGCCGGAATTCCATCAGGCGGTGAAAGAGGTTTTGGAATCTCTCCGTGTGGTGATCGAAGCCAATGAAGAAGCATACAGAAAAGACGCGCTGCTGGAACGCCTGGTAACGCCGGAGAGACAACTTTTGTTCCGCGTTCCGTGGGTGGATGACAAGGGGCAGGTTCAGGTGAACAATGCATTCCGTGTACAGTTTAACAGTGCCATCGGACCTTATAAGGGGGGCCTGCGTCTGCACCCTTCCGTAAATCTGGGTATTATCAAGTTTCTCGGATTTGAGCAGATATTCAAAAATTCCCTGACAGGGCTGCCGATCGGCGGCGGGAAAGGCGGTTCCGATTTTGACCCCAAGGGGAAATCGGACAGGGAAGTGATGGCGTTCTGCCAGAGCTTTATGACAGAGCTGAACAAGTACATAGGAGCGGACACCGATGTACCTGCAGGCGATATTGGTACGGGTGCGCGTGAGATCGGCTATATGTTCGGTCAGTATAAAAGAATCCGCGGGGTATATGAAGGCGTGCTGACAGGCAAGGGTCTGTCTTATGGCGGTTCTCTTGCCAGGACAGAGGCAACCGGTTACGGCCTGCTGTATCTGACAGAGGAAATGCTGAAATGCAACGGACATGACCTGAACGGCAAGACGGTTGTCGTATCCGGTTCCGGAAATGTGGCGATCTATGCGACCCAGAAAGCACAGGAGCTCGGTGCGAAGGTTGTGACGGTATCGGATTCCACGGGATGGGTATATGACAAGGACGGTATCGACGTCGCACTGTTAAAGGAAATAAAAGAAGTAAAACGGGCAAGACTGACGGAATACGCCAAAGCGAAGCCGGGAGTGGAATATCATGAGGGCAGAGGTGTATGGACTGTCAAATGTGACGTGGCGCTTCCCTGTGCGACCCAGAACGAACTGGATCTGGAAGATGCCAAAGCGCTCGTTGCCAGCGGCTGCATTGCGGTAGCGGAAGGCGCCAATATGCCTACGACAATGGAAGCGACCGAATATCTGCAAAATAACGGTGTTCTGTTTGCACCGGGCAAAGCTGCCAATGCCGGCGGCGTGGCGACATCCGCACTGGAAATGAGCCAGAACAGCGAACGTTTGAGCTGGACATTTGAAGAGGTGGACGGCAAACTGAAAAATATTATGGTCAATATTTTCCACAATCTTGACGCGGCTGCCAAAAAGTATGGCATGGAAGGCAACTACGTTGCCGGCGCCAATATCGCAGGCTTTTTGAAAGTGGCGGATGCCATGACGGCACAGGGGATTGTGTAGCGCGGGTTTGACAAAACAGAATCGGACATAGAATAAAAAAGGAAAGAAAAGGTTCCGGGAACGCAGTATTCCCGGGACTTTTTTATTGCGCCATACATCTTTTGCCGGAGCGGCCAATATAATGAAGGAAGTATGAAAAAGATATTTTTTGCAATGTTCGTTCTGGCGGTTTTGACCGTTGCGGGATGGAAAGGGGATGACCGCCGTGTGGAGGCGGCGATGCCGCGGGAATCACAGGCATCTGTGGATACAGGACAGGTCCGGAAGACGACGCTGCGGGAAATTGCAAATTATCCGGTTTTACGCGAACAGGCTCGCAATGCCGCAAAAGAGCAAGTGGGAATGCTGACGGCAGCGTTTTGCGAAGAAGGGGCGGATGTGCGGATTGTTTTTAAAAATGAGGGAGAATAGACATGGCAGGGCAAAGCGGACAGGCAGGAGCGGATCGGAAAAGACGATACCGGACTACGGCCATTTTATGGATTCTGATTTGGGGGATGGCAGGCACGGGCGTACTGCTGATGCGAAATGCGATGCAGCGCGGCGCGGAATCGGCCGAAGCCGCATATGAGAGGACAAAAAAAGAAACTGCCGAAACCGTGTATGAGAAGTTTTACGGCATGTATTACAAACTGGCAGAAAGAGAAAACCATGTGCGGAATACGGCGGTTATCCGCGTCGAAGGGAGCCGGGAGAGGACAACGCTGGAAGTGCTGAAGGCATACGATGTGGCGTTTATTGCGGAAGAGCCGCAGGATAATGACGAGAATATAGCGGTATGGCTGGAAGTGCCGGGAGAAGCCGCTTTCGCGGTGGATTTGTCTGTCAGTGAATTTTTGGCCGACAATATACGTGGCTGTGTGATCGTAAGAGCGCCCGCACCGGAGATAACGATGTGCGCGATTGACTATGGGAATATACAGCGGCTGTATTGGGATAACGACTGGCGCAATGACAGCATTTCCCGGGGAGAAGCGCTGGCGCGCAGGCATGAAAAGGAGGCGGACAGACTGCTCCGGGAAGCGTTTGGATCCAACCGGGACTTTGCGCGGAGTGCAGAAGATGCGGCGGAAAACCTGCTCACGGATCTGGTCAGGAGCTGGAATCCCGATATTCCCGATTTGCAGGTTGTTGTCGAATTTGTGGAATGACGGCTTGTTTACAGGGGAGTTTTGTCATATACTGGTCATATGGATAAATATGAAATTTTGAAAAAGTACTTCGGTTACGACAGTTTTCGCGGTGCGCAGGAGACATTGATCGACAGTATCCTGGAGGGACGGGATGTGCTTGGGATTATGCCGACGGGGGCGGGAAAATCACTGTGCTATCAGATTCCGGCGCTGTTGACGGAAGGGATTACACTGGTCGTGTCGCCGTTGATTTCTCTGATGAAGGATCAGGTGGGGAACCTCAATCAGGCCGGCATTCATGCGGCTTATCTGAACAGTTCGCTGACGGCCGGACAGTATTACAAGGCGCTCGCGCTGGCACGACAGGGCAGGTATCCGATTATTTATGTGGCGCCGGAGCGGTTGATGACGGAAGCATTTCTCGATTTTGCGCTGCATGCCGGAATTTCCATGGTCGCCATTGACGAAGCGCACTGCGTTTCCCAGTGGGGACAGGATTTCCGCCCGGGTTATCTGAAAATTCCCGACTTTATCGCGGCGCTGCCCCGGCGTCCCGTTGTCGGCGCGTTTACGGCTACGGCCACGAGAGAAGTGCGGGATGACATTATCGATATTGTACGGCTCCGGGAGCCGGTTGTGATGTCCACCGGATTTGACCGGAGTAATCTGTATTTCGGAGTAATGAGCGGAAAGGACCGCTATGGGGCGATACGGAATTATCTGGAGACGCACAGAGGTGAGAGCGGCATTATCTACTGTCTGACACGGAAGCAGGTGGAAGAGGTATGCCAGAAGCTGATACGGGACGGGTTTGCGGTCACGCGTTATCATGCCGGCCTGGACGATGCGGAACGGCGGAAGAATCAGGACGATTTCATTTACGACAGGGCGCCGGTTATTGTGGCGACCAATGCGTTTGGCATGGGCATTGATAAGAGCAATGTCCGGTTTGTGCTTCACTTCGGCATGCCCAAAAATCCGGAATCGTATTATCAGGAGGCGGGCAGGGCCGGGCGTGACGGGGAGCCTGCGGAATGCATTCTGTATTACAGCGGACAGGATGTGGCGACAAACCGCTTTTTTATCGAGCACAATCAAGACAATGAGGAACTGGACGAGGTGACAAAGGCCCTTGTGGCGGAGCGGGACCGGGAGCGGCTGCAGAAAATGACGTTTTACTGTTATACCAACGGCTGTCTGCGGGACTATCTGCTGCAGTATTTCGGAGAATACGGAAGCAGTTATTGCGGGAACTGCTCCAACTGTCTGACACAGTTCGAGGAGAAGGATCTTACGGAAGCGGCATCCGCGCTGCTGGGGTGTGTCAGATCCGCCCGCCAGCGGTACGGCACGGTTGTTATTATCGATACCGTCCGGGGCGCGCGTACTGCGAAAATACGGGATTACGGGCTGCATGAGAATCCCTGTTACGGTGCGCTGGCCCGGATGCCCGTATACCGCATCCGGCAGGTGCTGCAGGAACTGCAGATTCGGGGATATGTGACGGTGACGGACGACGCCTATGCCGTCGTCAGACTGACCGAAAAATCCGGGGAGATACTGGATGGCGGACAGCGGTTTCTGATGAAGATGGCGAAAGAGACGGGCAACGCATCGACACGTTCGGAGGAAAAAAAGAGAGGAAAGAGCCGTTACGGAGCGGACGACAGCGCTGGGGCGGGAAGGGGAGAACTTTTGTTTGAACGACTGCGCAGCCTGCGCATGGAGCTGGCGCGTAAGGCAAAGGTGCCGCCCTATCTTGTCTTTTCCGATAAAACACTGACGCATATGTGCATTCAGCAGCCGCAGACGAAGCAGGAGATGCTTGCGGTGCCCGGAGTAGGCGAATACAAGTACGAAAAATACGGCGAACGATTTCTGGAGTGTATCCGGGCGTTTCAGAATTCTTCCGGTTAAACAGATAAGGGGATTGCAAAAGATGAATTTGACAAAGCAGTTACAGAGCTATCTTCCATGGAATGAACAGGAGAAAGAGGACAGAGAGGAAATATGCCGCGCGCTTGCACTGCCGGACATTTTTCTGCGGGAAAACAGGCTGGCGCATATGACGGCTTCCGCCTGGGTGGCAAATCCCGCTGCGGACCGGGTACTGATGGTCTGGCATAATATTTATCATTCCTGGTCCTGGCTCGGCGGTCATGCGGACGGTGAGACGGATCTGCTCTCCGTGGCCGTGCGGGAGGTGGAAGAGGAGAGCGGCATCGGCGGTGTCAGACCGCTTTCGGAAGATATTTTTTCACTGGAAATACTGACGGTGGACGGGCATGAAAAAAGAGGCCTTTATGTGCCGTCTCATCTGCATCTGAATGTGACATATCTGCTGGAAGCGGACGATACGGCCGCTGTCACGATTAAACCGGACGAAAACAGTGGCGTGGCATGGTTTACGCCGGAGGAAGCGGTGGCGGCATCCACGGAACCGTGGTTTCAGGAACGGATTTATACGAAGCTGAACCGCAAGCTGGCGGCATGGGCTGCCGCGCGGGAATGAGGCATATTGCATTGATCGGTGACAGTGTGTTTTCCGACAGAAGTTCATGAGATGGCGGCGCATTTTTTTAGTTTTATATGGACAAAGTCGAGGAAAAAGTTTAAAATAAAAATTGAAGGTTAAATTCTCTAAATTTTACCAAGATCGAAAGGAAGGTACGTAATATGGCATTAGTAACGACGAAAGAAATGTTTAAGAAAGCTTACGAAGGGCATTACGCAATCGGTGCTTTCAATGTAAACAACATGGAGATCGTACAGGGTATCACAGAGGCAGCGGGTGAGCTGAATTCCCCGATCATCCTTCAGGTTTCTGCAGGTGCAAGAAAGTATGCACAGCACGAATATCTGGTACATCTTGTAAAGGCAGCGCTGGAACTGAACGATATTCCGATCGCGCTTCATCTGGATCACGGTGCAGATTTTGAAATTTGCAAGTCCTGTATCGATGGCGGATTTACTTCTGTTATGATCGATGCTTCCAGATTTTCTTTTGACGAGAACATCGAAATTACCAAGAAGGTAGTGGAGTATGCACATGAAAAAGGCGTTGTGGTTGAAGCAGAGCTTGGCAAACTGGCCGGCATCGAAGACGATGTAAAGGTAAAGGCCGATGACGCACAGTATACACAGCCCGATGAAGTGGAAGAGTTCGTAAGCCGCACCGGCGTTGACTCTCTGGCAATCGCAATCGGAACAAGCCATGGCGCATTTAAGTTCAAACCGGGCCAGAAACCGCAGCTTCGTTTCGACATTCTGGAAGAGGTTTCCAAACGCCTTCCCAATTTCCCGATCGTTCTGCACGGTGCATCTTCCGTATCACAGGAATATGTAAAGATTATTCAGGCAAACGGCGGAAACCTGGCAGACGCTATCGGCATTCCGGAAGAAATGCTGCGTGAGGCGGCACGTTCCGCAGTCTGCAAGATCAATATTGACTCCGATCTGCGCCTTGCTATGACGGCAGGTATCAGAGAGGTTATGTGGAATGATCCCGCAAAATTCGATCCCAGAGAATATCTCAAAGTGGGACGTCAGTATGTGAAAGATGTTGTGGCTCATAAGATTACAGAAGTACTCGGAAGTAACGGAAAAGCCTGAAAATGAGAAGGAGCGCTGTTTTACAGCGCTCCTTTGTTATGTTGCGGGGATAAGGCAGCCGTTTCTTCTACATTTCGCAGGAAATATCCTGTTTCAGCAAAAATGTTCGAAACGCTTCGTCCCAAATCCGCTCCGGGGTTTTGTCCGGTAAAAAATCGAACAGTGAAACGCCGGTGATGCAGGTCATATTTCCGTTTTCATAGCGGATTGTGAGGACAAACGCTTTTACATAATTCGCAGGAACCGCTGCGCCGCTCTGGACAATCAGCCGTTCCATGATTTCCGGTTTGAGCTGCAGGATAAACTTTATCCTGACGGGGGTCTTTTTGCCTTTAATCAGGGAGTAACAGACCGGGCGCATGTCGGCCCACCGCGACAGATCGTATGCGTGGACAGAAGGGTCTTCCCATTCTTCGGCGGTAAAAAAGTCCCGCTCTGTATGGCCGTCTATCGTGAACGTGTTATAAGTCGTGATAACGGCTTTTTCCAACAAAAATGTATCAAAACAGTCCGTTGTCAGAAGCCTGCTCATAAAATTTTTCAGTTCCGTTATCCTGCAGGAGAGCATATGTAATTCCTTTCCGGTTTGTGCTTTGTTTTGTGCCTGAAAATGTTATATTTCCGACAGATATTCATCGGCTTCTTCGTCGGTGAGTCCGTATTCTTTCCTGATAATCGGCTTTATCTCACCGTCTTCATATTTCAGGCTCCGAAGAACATCCACGGTTCCCTGTATGCCTTTTTTCAAGCCTTCTTTCAAACCTTCTTTTAGGCCTTCTTTCAAACCTTCTTGTTTCCATTCTTTTTCTCTGAGAAGTAATTGGGGTTCTATTATTTGTAGCAATGTCTGTGTCATAGTCTCATCTCCCTGCATGGCTTTTATCAAGTGTGCATTTGCCTGTACACTGACTTCCAAAATCGAATCGGCAAGTT
>CAJUCC010000001.1 GCA_910585205.1 uncultured Lachnospiraceae bacterium | reverse complement strand
CCCGCCGCAGGCGAAGAATCCTGCTTTAGCAGGATTCTTTTTTGTATCTGTACTTTTATACTGTGTTTCCTGTTATCGCATCCACCACAATACACTGAAACTGTACTTCAACGGTTGTTTATCGCTTTTCTTTTTCTGCTTACCGAGTTGGAGCCGGATTGTCTGCGCACGTTTGTACCACTTGCTCCCGTCAAACAGATACGTTGTCCGAAGGCAGTCTACCGCGCCTGTTTTTCCGCTCTCCCACTCATAGATATGAAAATTGTGATGATATGCTTTTTCCTTATAGACGGCGCCGTTGCCACAGATATATGTCTCATTCTGATACCCGCAGCCGTCTTCTTTTTTATGTGCATGGCCGGTCAAAATCATATCGGAAATATTGCACACTTCCGCATGAACCTGCCGGCTCCCTGCCCCGTTGCTCTTTTCTTTTTCGTTCCAGTGATAAACAGGATGATGCATGATTGTTATGGTAGGAAGATGATTTTCGTATTTCTTTTCCTTCTTTATCTGCTCTACCAGTCCCGTCGCAATTCCCGGGTTCTCTTTTCGTTTTCCCTTTTCCACAAACCAATTCGTATTCAGACAAATAACATTCATCGACGGATTGGCCGCCACTCCTGACAGGTAATTCCTGCGGCCGTCCAGTTCATAAGAGGGCAGTCCCGCATTTTGACAGAAATGTTGATAATTCTCGTAGCGTTTCATTTGTTTTTCGAAGCGCTCCATGCAAAGGAGCTCGTCTGTGCCTTTGGACAGTTCCGGAGATTCTCCGGATTTTTCTCTTTCTGTATCATGATTGCCCGGGCAGATATAAATTCTTCTGGCCGGTACTCTGCAGGCTTCCGAAAGTTTCTTCAGCCATGTGCCTGCTTCTGTATATTCTTTTTCGGAAGCTGTACAGGCAATATCGCCTGTTATAAAAATGTAATCCAACGGCTGTGATTCCGTTATACTCCCCAGTCCTTTCACCAGATCGTCCATAAAATAATTACGCTCGGCGATCTTCTCTTTTGTAACATTCTTACCGGTTTTGATTCCAAAATGCAAATCAGATATATGTAAGATTCTCACGATATATCCCTCCATCCAATCCTGGTTGAAGGTTCTGCTTTTGATTCATTTGCCAAGATACACCGAGAGGATGTGAAGTTACGTTTCACATCCTCGTTCGCTTTTTTTCTTTTGGATAAACCATCCAACATAGCCTGCACCGCAGCTCACCACAGCACATAATATTGCATAGGCCGCCCTTTTGTCAATCAGAAAACACGCAAGACCTGCTGCCATTTCTACGGTAGCAATCACCCTTGCCCGTCTCCCTATGACCTGTTTCTCCGTTTCATCCAAAGGCTTATTTTCTGCCTCCAGCGGAGCATATCGCAGAATCATAAGATAAGACGGTATAGCCATACAAACTGTTATTGCCGTCTGACAGGGAATTTCCGCTTTTACCCACAGCAACGACAAGACCAGTACCATACAGGACATAAAATAACAACGCCATACGGTAGTAGCGTGATACCCGCCTGCATCTGACCGGAGAAAAATTATTGCAAGCAAAAGCAGAACACAATACCAGGGTACTTTTAGCCCAAACCCTATAAGAAGACTGGTAACAATATTTCCGCCAAGTATCCATACACTCTCTATAGCGTATTCGTATACTTCCCTGTCTTCTTCGGAAATCGCCTGATTGGTTTCCATAAATCCAATCAGTTTTTCACTCAATTTTAACATTATTATTTTTTAGAAAACTTCTTGAATCCCTTCGGCTCTTTGGGCTGATACATGATAAAATAACATCCCCTTGCAGCGATCTGTGTCGCGACCGCCGTCAGTGCCAAAGCCATCACGCTGCTTCCATACTTACTAACCAATCCTTTCAAACTCATTCTTTGTTCCTCCTCTTATCTTTTGTAAGTTTAATAGATGGTTGTAATTATAATATGTCTTTGTCACTATGAACGCCCATTGTCAAAATTAACCTGTTATTCTGTCATTTTTAGTTTTAAATTGTCATTATTTGACGACGTGATACAATAATACGCTAATACAGAAGACATTATGCACATCTGTGATCTCGATATTTCCGTTATATTGCTCTACGATCTCTTTGACAATCTGTAAGCCCCATCCATGAGAGCGCACATTCTGTTTGGTCGTTATGTATTCTTCTCCCTTCTGTATCCGCGGCCGTGCATAGGGATTGCGAATCGCAATATACAGATTATGTCCCTGTACCTTGATCTTCACATCAACCTGTCTCCGGTCAGGCTCCACTTCTTTCGCGGCTTCGATGGCATTGTCGAGCAGATTGCCCAGACAAATGCTGATCTCCTCTCCGTTTACCTCACAGTCATAGGGAATCTCCAGCGCAAGGTTAAAACGGATTTGATCCCGGTCCGCGATTTCCGCTTTATAATTCAAAATGCTGTCAAAAAATATATTGCCGGTATCCGCCAGGCTTTTCGTTGTCAAGATGAATTGCATACTGTCTGCGTAATACCGCCGCAGCTCATCATAGCGGTTCGTGTCCAGCAATGCCTGCACATAGATGCATCTCTGTTTCATATCATGGCGGAACTTGCTCAGTTCCATCCAGAGCATCTTACTCTCTTCGCACTGACGCATATAATAATTGCACTGTTCCTGTAATGCTTCCTCCCGCATTCGTTTTTCTGTCGCCGATTTGCCCTTTTCGTATAAATAATATGTTGTAATGTTTATTATAAGCAAAATAGCTGCACCCAAACAGCCTTGTATATTGACTGGACTATCTGATACCGGATATAACTCACTTTCTGTAGGAATCAGCATAAAGAAAATCAAAATACTCCCTAGCGGAACAAAACATGCTTCCAGCAAATCTCGAACACAAACACTTTTATTATGATTATTCCTGCCAAACAATAACGCAAGCTTAATTATGCAAAACTCTATCAACTTAGAAATAACAGCTCCAACAAACATTTGCTCTGAACCAGATATAAAGTTCTCTTTAAAGTAATTAATCGCCATTAGCAAATAATAAGCCATGACCTCCGAACACATACCTGTTACATAAGCAAAAACTGTAACATAAAAACAATACCGAAGTTTATCTTTATACAGGAAAGTTACCATACTGAAAAAAGAAAAACCGAATACCAACAAATTAATAAAGGCATTGCCCACGACATTATATGTTATAAAACTAAAAGTAATATAGTAACCTCCCCATGCTACAATTTCATAAATTGGCTTACGCCTTCTGGAATGTAAAGTCTTTTCAGTAAAAATTCTTTGTATAAATATGACAAATAGCTCTTCGACAATCAAAGCTGGTATAATAATCCACATCGTTTCCATCCCTAATCCCTCTTCAGCATTTCCATATAATATTGACTCATGGTTTTCCTGTATCGCTTGCTGACAGGAATTTCCGTTCCGTTATCCATGATGATCCTGTCATAATCCCATCCCTTAATATAATTCAGGTTCACATAATAGGAAATCTGTACTCTGGCAAATATAATCTTACAAATGCAGATTCTCTTTTCCACTTCATTTAGTTTTCCATAAAACTCATAGTCTTCTTCCAGTCCATGAATCAGAATTTTTCTGCCGATACTCTCAAAATAAAGAATCTTATGCAGGGATATACTGTATCTGTGTTTATTGAACGAAAAAAGAAAGCGTTCGTTTTCAGCGGATCTGATACGCAGTGCCTTTTCAAACACATCTTCCAGATCAGATTCACTGACAGGTTTATCCAGAAATGCAAATGGTTGCACCTCAATCAGCTTTTTACAATATTTATCATAAGCTGAGATAAATATCAGAATTGTCTGATAATCTGTCTCCCGAATGATCCTTGCCGTTTCAATTCCATTTTTGCCTTCCATCTCAATATCCAGAAACAGTATATCCATATGCCCATACATTTGAATGTCCTGCAGCAGTTCTTCCCCTTCTTCATAGACGCAGATGTCCACATTTATTCCATGTCTTTTCGCAATCCCCTCTATCATGGCTTTCTGCTTCCGAATGTCCTCCACTATATCATCGCAGATGCCTATTCTTATCATTTGAACACGCTTCTCCTTTCCTGAAACCAAACCACACAGCGCATTTTCTTACATTTTACTGATTTACCATCCCAAAGACAAGGGGTATACGGAATTGACCGCCAAAAATAAAAAGCCCCGAAAGGCTTTTTATTTCCGGTACAATTCCCACTTATACCCGAATCAATTCGTATTCCTGTACCCCATAGCCGGAGGCTGCCGCACGGCAGTTACATCCCGCAGGCATATTCTTCTTTACAATAATTCTCTGTGACATACACCTTTGCGATCATCGCCGCGCCCTCCTTTTATCTGCATTGTAACAGAGTGCAGGGCATTGTTCAAGGGAAATCATCCGAAGGGCCGGAAGGTGACAATCAGCCAATACCCAAATCCCAGCAGCCAGCTTGTGAAAATACCGTAAAGAATCACCGGCCCGGCTATGGTGAATATCTTACATCCGATGCCGAAAACCTGTCCTTCTTTTTTAAACTCAATAGCCGGCGCTGCCACAGAATTGGCAAATCCGGTGATGGGTACCAGCGCACCGGCGCCGCCCCATTTGG
Organism: uncultured Lachnospiraceae bacterium; assembly: GCA_910585205.1. Lineage (GTDB taxonomy): Bacteria > Bacillota > Clostridia > Lachnospirales > Lachnospiraceae > VSOB01. The sequence goes on along the minus strand of CAJUCC010000001.1, from coordinate 27,109 downwards.
TAATCTGGGGATAAATATTCAGTCCGGTTAAAATCACACTGCACAGCACCAGAATAAGAGAGCACCAGCTTCCGGCTGTCTGTTGATCCATTCCCAGTCCGGTCATACAATAGTTCAGAATCGCCTGTCCCACTACGCAGATAATGCCGCCCGTTACAAACGCCTTGGCCATCAGTATCCACAGATTGTGGGTTGGTGTTACCTGTTTTACATATTCCTGATATTGTTTCTTTTTTTCTTCTTCCATTTCTGTCCCTCCTGCGGCATATCCGCCGCGCCCAATATGCCCGTACGGCCAAATACCGCTCAACCGCCAAACAGATAGATTCTTTCATAAAAATAATACAGTGATCCCGCCATCTTTCCCAGCGCCACGGCCAGCACCGCTACACCCAGGCCGTGCCGAAAGCCGATCCGTCTGGCAAAGATGGGGATGCTGTCCAGCATTTCCGCAATCGCCATAGCCAGACTGCCGATGAAAATACCGGAAAACATACCATAACAGAGCAAAATCAATTCCCCCGCAGCACGCCAGAGCGCTTCGGGAACTCCCGCCCCCATGGCCAGCGTTCCCAGATGCGTATACGGCTCGAATACACTCAACAGATCGCCTGTCAGCGTCCCCAGAATTACCATCGTTTCATAGAGCATCACCCGGTTGCCGGTATGGGTCTTACCGGCAAATCGCGGAATCAGGCCCACGGCCAGCAGCACCGTAAATACACCGCCGGCCGTCATCAGGCCGAAACTGCACCCCAGAGCACCCAACATGATTCTTTTAAGAAGCATCGATTGTCTTACCCTCCCGCTCTGCCGTCTCGATCAGTGTATCGTCCACGTCTTTCTCGTAGACGCGCATTTCCACTTCGATGGGCGTAGGGTCAGCCGTAATCCGCCGTCCACCGATATGATTGAAAAAGACGGTAATGCCGACCGCCAGTCCCAGGGAATATGTGACTTCCAATGTCGTAAAGCCGTTGGAATCGGCGCCCATTATCTGTTCATAAAGTCGTCCGAAAACATCATGGATTCCGATGTCGTTGTGAAAAGCCATAATGGTAAAGGCCGTTCCGAAAAAACTAATCAGAGACACAAAAACAACCTTGCCCCAGACGAAAAGTCCCTTTTTCTCCGGCACTCTGACCAGCTTTATCAGGGTATCCAGTTCGCCGACATTTTCCACCGTAACACCCTTTTCCAGCCCCTGAAGCAGCTCAATCAGTTTCAGATTGCTGATAACGGCCCGTTTCTCCTGCCCTTCCCGGAACTGATACACCTTGAGCGCCTTTGCCTTTGCCGTCAGATGTTCGTCCGTGCTCGTAACAGAAGCAATATCTTTCAAAAACACTTCGGGTGCGCCGACTTCCGCATTCCGGTTTGGTTTGATATAAATGACTTTATTTTCCATACGTTTCGTTTCTTTTCATTTTCCTCTTTTTGCAGATTAGTATGGATTTTTTTCGAGAAAAATATTCAGAAATAAAAAAGAACCGCGTCTGCACTGCGATTCTTTGTCACTTTTTATCTCTTATAGCCGGAATTGACTCTCCGTTTTGTTTTCATAATAAAGCTTTCCCTCTTCCAGTATCCGCATCCGGCCGCCCTGCAGTTCCAGTATGGTGACAGCGCAGTTTCGCTGGGGAATACCGCCCCAAAAAGCCGCCAGCGGCCGCTCCTCCACACATCGCAGAAAACAGCGGATAAACGCGCCGTGCGATGCAATCATAACATGCTCATAGCGGTCTTGTGCAGGAACCAGCACCTGATCGATAAAGCTGCCGGCACGGGCAATCACCTGTGAAAAGTCCTCGCCGTCCTGCGCATGATAGCGTTCCGGATGACAGACAAAATTGTGCAGTACATTTTCTTCCTGCTCCCGCGCCTCCCGGACACTTGTTCCCTCATATTTTCCAAAGCCCATCTCCTGCAGCCGGGCGTCTGTAATCACCGGAATCTCTCTGTCACGTTTCATGATCGCAGCCGTCTTCTGCGCACGGATCAGCGGGCTCACATAGATCACATCAAACGGAATGTCCCACATCGCCTCCGATGTAACCTCCGCCAGTGCAATGCCGTTTTCATTCAGCGGAATATCCGCACTGCCCTGTACTTTCCCCTCTTTATTCCACGCTGTTTCCCCATGTCTGACACAATATACTTTCATCACATTTCCTCATTCGTATTTTTCATTTTACACCATATCGCTTTACTTGGCAAGACCGCGCATCCGCAGTAAAATCCGTTTTTCCAGACGACTGACCTGTACCTGGCTGATCCCGAGCTGCTTCGCAACCTCCACCTGTGTTTTGTCCTGAAAATAGCGCAGCGCGATCAGCTCTTTCTCCTCGCCGTTCAGTCCGGCCAAAAGCTGCTCCAGCAGCATATGGTTTAATACCGTTTCGTTTTCGTCTTTGCCCGAGGCCAGTCTGTCGACCATATAGATCTCATTGCCGTCACTCTGATAAACGGATTTATAGATGGATTCCACTTCCACGGTCGCATCCATCGCCATCACGATGTCCTCCACGGAAATGCCGGTCAGTTCACTGATCTGCGCAAGCGTCGCCTCCCGCCCCGACTGCTTCTCGATCTGCTGTGCAGCCTGCCGCACCTTGAAACCGTTTTCTTTCAGGCTTCTGGACACTTTTACCATACCGTCATCCCGCAGAAAGCGTTTGATCTCTCCCGCAATCATCGGTACTGCATATGTGGAAAATTTCACGTCATAGGATAAATCAAATTTGTCGATCGCTTTCATCAGACCGATGCTGCCGATCTGAAACAGATCTTCGGGGTCATATCCCCTTCCGGCAAACCGTTTTACAATATGATGCACCAGACCAAGGTTTTTCTCTACCAGTACTTCTCTCGCTTCTCTGTCTCCGGCCTGCGCCTGTGTCAGCAGTACTGCGGTCTCTTCCATAGGCTATTCCTCATACGGGCCGGAAGACACATCCGCAAAACGTTTATCCATCACCACACAGGTCCCCGCTCCCGGCGCGGATAATACCTGCAGATCGTCCATAAATGCCTCCATAAAGGAAAATCCCATACCGGAACGATCCAGCTCGGGCCTGGTCGTAAAGAGCGGTTCCATGGCCTTGTCCACATCATCGATTCCTTTTCCGGTGTCCTTTACTTCAATATGTATTGTGCGCTCCCGGAGAATACAATGCAGGAAAACTTTCCCCCGTTTGCCGTCGTATCCATGGATAATGGCATTGGTCACAGCCTCGGAAACGGCAGTCTTCACATCCGCAATCTCCTCCAGCGTAGGATTGACCGGGGTTACAAACGCTGCCACCGCCACTCTCGCAAACGATTCATTGGCGGAAATCGCGTCAAATTCCAGTTTAATTTCGTTATTCATCCGTATCCTCCTCTACAAGTTTCAGTACCTTTTTCAATCCCGATATGCGTATAATCCGACGGATCTGCCTGTCCGCATTGACCGCATAGACATTGCCGCCGAAACAGGCAATCTTTTTATACCGTCCGATCACCACGCCCACACCCGAACTGTCCATAAACCGGGTGTCCTCAAAGTCAAATACAATGTGTTTCACCGGCGCCTGCAGAATATAGCGGTCCGCCTGTTCGCTCAGCGTCGCTGCCTGATGGTGATCGATCTCCTCCGGCATACGGATCATCAGATAGTCATCAATAATATGGAAACGTTCGTCCATCGATATCCCCTCTCTTTTCAGCATCAGAAAAAATTTCTGTGAGATAAAAAAGGACACGGCTGCCGCTTCGCAGTCATGTCCTCTTTTGTATTCTGTCCGTATCCGGTTTTATATGCTATTATCGTTCTTCGTTTAACTCGCGCAGAAAGCTCTGTGACCGCCGCGCCTTCTCGGTTCCCTGAAAGTTTTCCACAACGCGCGTATACGCGTCGATCGCTTCTTCTTTATCGCCGTTTTGGCGATATGCATTGCCAAGATTGTACCAAATGTCACCGTTTTCCGGGTCGTACTCGGATGCTTTGACAAAATTGGTAATGGCATCTTCATACATTTCCTTCTGGTAGGCATCCATGGCAGATTTATAATAAGAATCTGCAACGGCCGGTCCCGCCTGCGTCAGCAAAATCTGATAAAGAGACTGAAAATTGGGCGATTCCACCTGACCGGCAGCGTCTTTATCGATCTTTTCCAGCGCCTCTCCCAGTTTCTCCACATTATCCGGGCTTTCCATATAGACGGTGACTGCATCCAACAGCCCGTCTATCACTTCCAGCAGCCCGTCATTTCCGGAATAATTGCTTAAATCCTGCCGCAGCTTTTCGTTTTCCTCTGTAAGCTGCTTTGTCTGCTGCTCCATCTCTTCGATGGTACTTGTCTTTTTATCCAGTTGTTCACTGACCGCACGCAGTTCTTCCTGTACATTATTGGTATCTGCGCTCTGTCTGGCCGGAAGAATCAGAAAGCAGGCGGCTGCCACGCCGATCACAATACCGATTCCGATATTCAGCGCAACCGAAACGCCCTTGCTCTCCCGGTTATTGACCGGTTGGATAATGGTCTCATTTCCACTCTGATACTTGACCGCATCCTCCACAGCTTTTTTCTTTTTGGTCTTAGTTCCCGTTTTCGGTCCGGCGGCAGTCTCCAGCACCGTCTCCACTTCTTTGCGGTACCGCTGGGTCGTCGTATTGCCGGTATCAATCCGTCTGCATTTATCGAGTTCCTTTTTCGCTTTCTCCCACTCTTCCGCCTTCATATACAAGAGCGCCAGAAGCTGATGGGCACGCACGTATTTGGGGTTCAGGGACAAAACCTTTTTCAGCTGGATCACGGCCAGATCCAGACTGTCCTGCTGGCAGTACCCCAGTGCCAGATTATATTTTTTGACCGTCTGATTGATCGTTTCCAGACGGCTCGGATTGTCCTGAATCGTAATGATATAATCGTCGGCGATATTTTTCTTGGAACGAAGATTTTTACTGATTACCCACTCGCTGAGTCCTTTCACGGCCTCGCCCATCTCAAAATATACCAATCCCAGAAGATTTCTCGCCTGGATATTTCTTTTATTAAATTTTAAACTCTGTCGTAAACTGATGACCGCACCGGACAAGTCCCGTACATTCGCTTTCTCCAATCCTTCGTTATAAAAAAAATTGGAGGTATACATGATCTTCTTATAAAGAGCCACATCTGCACCGCAGCCCGTACAGAAATCTTTTTCCGATAACTGGCATCCGCAATTATAACATCTCATGCAGTACCTCTATTCCAATACGTCGTCTTTAACTTCCTTTATCATTCCGATCAATACATCCGCCACATCCGTAAGATCCTGATTATATATGGCATCTTCCGCGTCTTCCACTTCCAGACTCGGATGAAATTTTTTTAATTCTTCTTCAAAATTAATCATAACTGTTCCTCTATATGATATGGCTCTCTGCAATATAATGCTTGATCTCACCTGCCAGATACAGGGAACCCGCAATATAAATCCGGTCCCCCGGCACTCTGCTCCGCAAAAGCGCTTCCAGCGCCTGACCGGCATCCGTAAAACTTCCGGCCGCACCGCCGGCTCCGAAAGCCGCTCTCAGCAGCCGGCAGGAAACGCCCCTTGTATTTTTCAATTCCGTAACATAAATCCGCTCAAACAACCGTGAACCGGTCAGTGCTTCTGCCATCTCCTCATACTGTTTATCCGTAACAGCAGAAAAAAGCAGAAACCGTCTGCCCGTACAGTTGTCTGCCCGCACCGCATCCAGAAATGCCAGAACGCCGTCCCGGTTATGCGCGCCGTCTACAATCACATCAGGAAGGAGTTCTTCCATTCTGCCTTCCCATCTCGCCTCTTTCATGCCGGCTGTGATTGCCGCCGGGTCTACGGGAAGCCTCTCGTGCAGTACATCCAGCGCAGCCAAAACAAGCGCCGCATTCATTGCCTGATAGGGTGCATATGTGGTAAGTGAACACCTAATATATCCATAATATCCGGTCTGAAAAGAAAAATCAATGAATTTTTTATGAATCTCAAAATTTCGTATGTCCCTTTTCGACACGGCCGACACGGGGCAGCCCAACCGTTTGGCCCGCTCAGTGATGATTTCCGAGGCCTCTTTTTTTCCGTCCCAGAAGACAAGCGGCACATTTTTTTGCAGAATTCCCGCTTTTTCTCCCGCAATTTCCCCAAGGGTGCCGCCGAGATATTCCATATGGTCATAACCGATTTCGGTTATGATGCAGAGGGCCTTTCCGCTGACGGAATTTGTCGCATCCAGCCGCCCGCCCAGTCCCGTCTCCAGTAAAATGACCTCCGCCTGCTGCGCTTCAAAATACAGCATCGCCATAAAAAACAGCATTTCAAAAAAAGACGGATGATATGCACTGCAGACAGAATCTCCGGCAAGCCTGTCCCGAACCTGTGTAAAACAATCCACAAACTCATTTTCACAGATCTGTTTTCCGTTGATGCGAAAGCGTTCACACATTGACACAAGATGCGGTGACGTAAACATCCCCACGCGGTAGCCCGCTTTCTGCAGAACGGACGATAAATAGGCACAAACGGAACCTTTCCCGTTTGTGCCTGCAATGTGTATCACAGTTTTTCCGCATCCCGGATTTCCCAGACGATGCAAAAAGGATTTCGTGTCCTCTAATGTATTTTTTTTCGCAAACTTCGGAATATCGAGAAGATACGCCGCTGTTTCTTCATATTTCATAACCGTTATTCTTCTTCGTCACTGGGACGCTGGAAAGGTTCCGAGACGATCTCGCCGCGCGTACAGCGGAAGGTGACATATTTGATCTCTCCCGTTGCCTGCTTGCTGAAGCCCGTTATGCTCAGAATAACGCCCTTATAGGTGACGCCTTCCGCATTGATCTTGGCGCCCCTTCCCTTATCCATAACCGCGGTGCAGGCTTCCGTCTCTTTTTTGATTTGGTCGATTTGTTTGAAATATTCATCCTTCTTGCCGTTTAAAACGAGCAGGTTCCGATTGCCCGCTTCGGTTTTAAACTGCTTCTGCTTGATAATCATTTCCATCTTTTCCACGATGTCGCCCAGTCTCTCCCGCATTTCCTTTTCTTTTTCCACCAGTGCGGAATACCGGTCATAGACTTCCTGCTCATAGCCGGCGTGGATCACCGTGCGGATTTCCGCGGGATTGCCCAGATTATAAGCGGTAACACCCTGCAGACCAAATGTCCGGCCGCCGATAATGCTGCCTTTCTTTCCGTTTACAAGAATCTTACTGCCCGCCTTTACATTGGCGTTCAAAATATAATTCGCTTCAATATTAGATTCCGCGGTCACGTCGCACTGCTCGATAAAGTTTGCATACACGTTGCCTCTGGCGCGGATCTTGCCTTTCAGATTTCCCTGCACGCCGCGTTTCAGCACAATATCACCGCCGGCATACAGCTCTGCGCTTTCAACGGTTCCCTCAATAATCAGGTTACGTCCGGCCCGGATCATAACACCCGCGCTGACACTGCCGCCGATCGTAATATCACCGAAGAATTCAACTTTTCCCGTGCTGAGATCCACGTCGCCCGGTATCTCGTGTACCGTACGAATATCAATGCTGCCGTTTTTCAGCTCAATCTTTCCGGCTGTTTTCGCATAATATGTATTGTCCCGGCGCTCAATGCTCATGCCGCGCAGGGGCTGCAGTTCCTTGACCAGACGGCTCTTAAGCACCCGCCCCACGACCGTATAGCCGTCTTCTCCGGCTACGGCGGGATGATATTCCGCCAGCGCATCGCCTTCCTTTACACTCTGCAGCATACTCATACTGCTGTAATCCACAGAACCGTCTTCCCGGATGGTAGGTCCGGTCTTAATATCATCCGGAGTAAAGAAGTATTCATAATAACCGTCATTGCCATCCGTCACATCTTTTCCCCTGGCCACCAGTATTTCCCGCTGATATACGCCTTTTTTCGCCATGGCAACGAGGCGTGGCATCAGATAACCTGCTGTCACACCGTCTACACGGAGCATATCCAGAAGTTCGTCCGGCGTATATTTTCCCCTGCCTTCGGAAGGCTCGGCCAGATACAGCCATGCCTCCATCTGGTCTCTGGATATACGGACTTTCGATTGCTCCTGAACGCCGCTCCCATGCAAAAATCTCTTTTTCAGTTCCCCTAACTGTTCTCGGGTTAGTGTTAAGATTTCTTCATCCATGGAATCTACCTTCGTTCCGTTTCTGTCTCTGAATTGTTTTACGTGAGCGCCCTGTCTCCTCGCCCGCGCCCACGCCTTTTCCGCCGTGCACGCTCCGGAGCTTCGCTCCCTCGCTCACGGGCTTCGCCCTATGAAAGCTCCGCCCTGTGACCGGGACTGTAAACAGTCCCGTCACTGGTCGGTGCTTTCGCACGGCTCATTGCCTCTTGTATATAGTATCTCTTATTTTTGGAATTGTTGCAAGCGATTTTCGACCTGTTCCATCATCTGGGTATATTTTTTCTGTTTTTCACGCTCTTCGGCTATTTTTGCAGCCGGTGCTTTGGATAAAAAGCGTTCGTTGGCAAGCATGTTGGCGGAGCGGGTCAGTTCTGCGCTCAGGCGTTTTTTCTCTTTCTCCAGCCGTTCGATCTCCTGGCGGATGTCAACGAGTTCCGCAAAGGGGATATAGATCGTGGCATCTGCCAGTACGACGGATACGGCGTCGGGGTCAATACCGCTTCTGTCTTCCTGTACCGTCACCTGCGGCGCGTATGCAAGAGAGGCGAAAAAGAGGCTGTCTTCGGTAAACGTACGGCGGATTTCTTCTTTTTCGCTGACAACATACACGTTTGCCTTTCGGGAAGGCGCAACGTTCATTTCGGAACGTACATTGCGGATGCCTCTGACTGCCTCCTTAATCAGCTCTATATCCTTTTCCTCTCCGGCGAAGTCCCATTCTTCACGGTACTGCGGCCAGGAAGAAATCATAATCGATTCTTCCGCATCCTGCAGGTTGCAGAAAATCTCTTCCGTGACAAACGGCATATAGGGGTGGAGCAGTTTCAGCGCCTGCAAAAGAACATTGCGCAGCGTCCAGAGCGCCGCATTCTGGCTGTCCGCATCGTCCGCGGCATACAGTCTCGGTTTCACCATTTCGATATACCAGTCGCAGAATTCATCCCAGATAAAATCATACACTTTCTGTACCGCAATGCCCAGTTCATAGCGCTCCATATTGTCGGTCGCCTCTCTGATAAGGGTATTGAGCCGTGACAGAATCCATTTATCGGCCGGCTCCAGATGCGCCGGCCGGCTGTCGTCGATCCGTTTGCCTTCCATATTCATCATGATAAAGCGGGATGCATTCCATACCTTATTGGCAAAATTGCGGTTTGCCTCCACCCGTTCGTAATAGAAACGCATATCGTTGCCCGGCGCGTTCCCGGTAATCAGTGTCAAACGCAGTGCATCCGCACCATACTGTTCGATAATCTCCAGCGGATCAATGCCGTTTCCAAGCGACTTGGACATTTTGCGTCCCTGTGCATCCCGGACAAGTCCGTGGAACAATACCGTGTGGAACGGTTTTTCTCCCATCTGTTCATAACCGGAGAAAATCATACGGATAACCCAGAAGAAAATAATGTCATACCCGGTCACAAGCACATCGGTCGGATAGAAATACTGCAGATCTTCCGTCTGCTGCGGCCAGCCGAGTGTCGAAAACGGCCAGAGCGCGGAGGAAAACCAGGTATCCAGCGTATCCTCATCCTGTGTCATATGCACGCCGCCGCATTTCGGGCACTTCATAACCGCCTGACGCGCAACGGTAATCTCTCCGCAGTCACCGCAGTAATAAGCCGGAATCCGATGTCCCCACCAGAGCTGGCGGGAAATACACCAGTCGCGGATATTGTCCGTCCAGTTGAAATAAATCTTTTCCATACGTTCGGGAATCAGACGGATTTCTCCTTTTCTGACTGCCTCCACCGCCGGCCGAATCAATTCATCCATCCTGACAAACCACTGTTTCTTAACCATCGGCTCAATGGTTGTCCCGCATCTGTCATGTGTGCCTACATTATGTGTATAATCCTCGATTTTTACCAGCAGACCCATGCGGTCAATCTCTTCCACGATCTGACGGCGGGCCTCATACCGGTCAAGTCCCTGATATTTGCCGCCGTTTTCGTTGACGGTGGCATCGTCGTTCAGAACCGTAACCTCCGGCAGATTATGCCGTCTGCCCACCGCAAAGTCATTCGGGTCATGCGCCGGCGTGATCTTAACCACACCCGTCCCAAACGCCATATCCACATACGAATCTGCCACAACCGGAATCTCCCGGTTTACGATCGGCAGCATAACCTTCCTGCCAATCAACGCCTGATAACGCGTATCCTCCGGGTTTACCGCCACAGCCGTATCGCCCAGCATCGTCTCCGGCCGCGTCGTGGCAAATTCCAGAAACTGTGTCGTGCTGACGCTGCCGTCCTCCTCGATCAGCGGATATTTCATATGCCAGAGATGCCCCGCCTGTTCCTCATACTCCACTTCCGCATCGGATATGGAAGTATTGCATATGGGACACCAGTTTACGATACGGCTGCCTTTGTAGATCCAGCCCTTCTCGTGCATCCTGCAGAATACTTCCGTAACCGCATGGTTGCATCCCTCGTCCATCGTAAACCGCTCTCTGTCCCAGTCACAGGAAGATCCCAGTTTCTTTAACTGGTTTACGATCCGGCCGCCGTATTCCCGCTTCCACTCCCAGGCTCTCTCCAGAAATCCCTCTCTGCCGAGATCCTGCTTTTCAATGCCTTCCTCTTTCAGCTTTTCGATTATCTTCACTTCTGTCGCGATGCTGGCATGGTCCGTCCCCGGCTGCCAGAGCGCATTGTATCCCTGCATCCGCTTAAAGCGAATCAGAATATCCTGCATCGTCTCGTCCAGTGCATGTCCCATATGGAGCTGACCCGTGATATTCGGAGGCGGAATAACGATCGTAAACGGTTTTTTGCTCCGATCCACTTCCGCGTGAAAATATTTTTTGTCTGTCCATTTCTGATACAATCTGTCCTCTATGCCTTTCGGGTCATAGGTCTTTGCAAGTTCTTTCTGCATAAACTGCCTCCTTATCTGCCTTCCGCGAACCCGCCGTATGCACGGACGTTTCAGCGTCATGTTTTCAGGCCGCCGTCATGTAATAAAAACGCCCTCTATCAACAAATATTGATAAAGGGCGAAATCCGCGGTACCACCTTTTTTTATAACTCCTGATCCTTTAACGGGGATAAAGCGTGAAATCCTAGCAAATACGCCCGCCTTCCCCGAATCTATCCTTTTCGCACACCGCAAAAGACCCGCATCCTTCAGATTTCCGGCTCCAAAGCTACCTTCTGTGACGTTCCTGCAAGCCGTCTTACAGCCGACGGACGGCTCTCTCTGAAAAAGTCTCCGCCACATACTCCTCTTCTTCACTGCCTTTATAGCTATTGCTACAATAATAATAAGAGACGGGACATTTGTCAAGCCCCAAAATTGCGCCCTCCGCCCCTACTCCAAAAGCTTCTCCACGGGAATCTCCAGTACCACCGACATCACCTTCAATTCAATATCCGTGACAAACCGCTTGCCCGCCTCGATCCGCTGTACGGCATTTTTATTCATATCCAGTCCTTCGATCTGTAACATATCTGCCAGCGCCCGCTGGGAAATCCCCATCCGTATCCGCAGTTCGGCAATTTTCTCCCCGCACAGATTGTTCCTTCCCTTTTCCGATTTGTTGATAAACATAGCATTCCTCCGACAAAAAATGACATTCACTGCTTGTCATTTTCCTTATGGTATGCTAAAATTACAAATAAAATGACATTCACAGAATGTCAAGTTATAAAAAAGAATTCTGCCTGCAGGATTCTCCGCACAGAAGAGAAGGAATGTATATGAAATGTAAATTCATTGCCGTCATGTCACTTCTGCTCTGTCTTCTGACAGGCTGCGGAAAAGAAGACGCTTATGCCGGCCCGGTTTTCGGCGACACATGCAGTGGATATGACGGCTTTCAATATCTGGAAGAGGCACAGTTGGAGACAATGGACGAGACTATGACACTGTTTCTGCCGAAAGGGCTGACCATGTCCCCGCAAAAAAGCAAAAAAGGCAATACCTGCGACGGCATCGGTGTCCAAATCGGGCAGATCGCGTCATCCGGCGGAGAAACACTGTCACCGCGGCAGTGCCGGGAATGGGTACGGCAGGTATGCGAAGCAGACGGCATCAGCCGGGCATCCGGCTTCCATATCTCTTACCCAAAGCATATCAGCGACACCGCCTGCGCAGTCCCGGTGAGTTATTATGAAATATTCGGAGAGCATCTGAAAGTCGATCGGACCTGCTATTTTCAGAAACTGGACAACGGTTCCGTTCTCTATGTTATGGTCCAGGTGGCAGAAGACGAGACAACAGAAAAGACCGAGGGGATTATCCGGGAAATGGAAAACTTTTATCCGTTCAGCATTGCCTGCGACCGGAAAAAAATACACCGGCTGACAGAAACGGCGCAGCGCATGCCGGCGCCGGACCGCTATATCCGCATCCACTTAAGACCCGTATCCGAAGAAACATGCCGGGAAATCCGGCGTCTGGGAGATCTGTCGCTCCTGCTCCGGGACAGAACCGACAGACACCGGGTAATTGATTACAAAAACCCGCAGGAAGTCCGGCTCAGGAAGGCAAAGCTGATTACCATGTGGGCACGGGAACTGGGAAAAGCATGGCGTTACCGCATCTATTTCGCCTATTGTGATACCTATATTTATGTAGCGGAGTTGGGAAAAGACCTGTTTTAGCTGTCTTTTCCCTTTTTCTTTAATCCAGTTCACACAGACCCGTGTAGAGCTGATAATATCTGCCCTTTTGCGCCAGCAGCGCATCATGATCACCCCGCTCGATAATCTCACCGTTTTCCAGCACCATAATGGCATTGGCGTTGCGGACTGTGGAAAGTCTGTGGGCGATGACAAGCGTCGTCCGGTCTTCCATCAGGCGGTCCATGCCGCGCTCGATCTGCTTTTCCGTCCGCGTATCGACCGAACTGGTCGCTTCATCCAGGATCAGAATGGGTGCCCGGGAAACCGCTGCGCGGGCAATATTCAAAAGCTGCCGCTGACCCTGGCTCAAATTGGCGCCGTCTCCCTCCAGCACCGTATCATATCCCTGTTCCAGCCGCATAATAAAAGAATGGGCACTGGCCGTCTTTGCCGCCTGTATCACTTCTTCATCGGTGGCGTCCAGCCTGCCGTAACGGATATTTTCCATAACGGTTCCCGCAAAGAGGTGGGTATCCTGCAATACCATCGCCACATGCCGGCGCAGCGAGTCTCTGCGGATGTCCCTGATGTCCACGCCGTCGATCGAGATGCAGCCGCTCTCTATATCATAGAAGCGATTAATCAGATTGGTAATCGTCGTCTTGCCGGCGCCGGTGGAACCCACAAAGGCGATCTTCTGTCCCGGTTTCGCATACAGGGTAATATGTTTCAGAACCATCTTCTCCGACCGGTATCCGAAGCTCACATCCTGCAGTACGATCTCTGCGCGAAAGGCCGGATTTTCCCGTTTAAACGCGTACCGTTCATTCCCGTCCGGCACATGCCAGCGCCACTTTTCTTCCGCCGCTTCGATCGTAAGAGCCGTCCCGCTGTCCGCAGGTTCCTCCGCCTCGTCCATAACGGCAAACACCCGCTCCGCTCCCGCCAGAGCGGAAAATATGGTGTTCATCTGCATGGCCAGCTCGTTAATCGGGCGGCTGAACTGTCTGGAATAGTTGACAAAAACCGTCAGGCCGCCCAGATCAAATCCCCTGAGCACACAGAGTATGCCGCCGACCACAGCGGTCAATATATAATTGATCTGGCTCATATTGCCCATAACCGGCGCCATCAGGCCGCCGAAAAACTGTGCTCTGATCTGTTTTTCCTTCAGGGAAGCATTATACTTCGCAAAATCCTGCATCGCATGATTCTCATGGCAGAATACTTTGACCACTTTCTGCCCGCTGACCGTTTCTTCGATATAGCCGTTCAGCGCTCCCAGAGCCGCCTGCTGCTCCTGATAATATTTCCGGCTGCGCCTGCCAATGCTCTGCACGGCCTTCATCATAAGCGGCAGCATCACCAGCGTTATCACTGTCAGATATACGTTTGTATACAGCATCAGGCAAAACGTCCCCGCAATGCTGATCGCACCGACGATGACCTGCGCCAGTGTATGTGTCAGCATTTCCCCGACCGCATCCACATCATTTGTGAAACGGCTCATAATATCGCCGTGATGATTGTTGTCAAAATACCGGACCGGAAGCCTCTGTGTCTTGGCAAACAGATCGTTCCGCAGCCGTTGCAGCGCATCCTGCGCCACCGTAATCATCAGTTTGGCGTGAACATACTGGGCCAAAATTCCCACTGCAAAAATCAGCAGCATCAAAAGCACTGACCGGGCCAGAAATGCCACACTCCCCTGCCCGGATGTCAGTCCGTTGATTACCGGCCGCAGCATATATGAGCCCGCCAGAGATGACAGTGAGGTGATAACAATGCAAAACAATACTGCCAGCAATTTCTCCGTATCCTGTTTCAGATAGGAAAACAGCCGTTTCATCGTCTTTTTCGTATCCTGGGGCTTCCCGAACGCGCGAAGTCCTGCCTGTCTCCGTGGTCCTGCCATTACGCGCTCACCTCCCTGCTCATCTGTGATTCATAGATTTCATGATAGGCGTCGCAGCGGGTCAGCAACTCCGCATGCGTTCCCATATCCGCGATTCTGCCTTCCTCCATAACTATGATCTGATCCGCATCCATAACGGAGGTAATCCGCTGTGCAATAATAATCTTTGTCGTGTCTTTGAGCTCATTGGCAAAACATTTGCGAATCTCCGCTTCCGTCGCCGTATCGACAGCGCTCGTACTGTCATCCAGTATCAGTATCCGGGGCTTTTTCAGCAGTGCCCTGGCAATGCACAGCCGCTGCTTCTGCCCGCCCGACACATTGACACCGCCCTGACTCAAATTCGTATCATATCCGTCCGGGAAAGAGGCAATAAAGCCGGCCGCCTGTGCGGAAGCCGCCGCGGCCCGGACAGCGTCCGCATCCGCCGTCTCGTCTCCCCACCGCAGATTTTCCGCAATCGTACCGGAAAAGAGCACATTTTTCTGCAGTACCATTCCGACGCCGTCCCGCAGATGCCGCAGGGAATAATCCCGCACATCGATGCCGTCCACATACACGCCGCCCGCGTCGACATCATACAGACGCGGAATCAACTGCACCAGACTGGTTTTCCCGCAGCCGGTAGCTCCGATTATGCCCACCGTCTGCCCCGCCGCAATCGTGAAGGAAATATCCGACAGGGCGGGCAGCGACTTGTTTCCGCTGCTTTTATAATAGGAAAACATAACATTGCGAAACTCGATTTTTCCCTCTCTGACAACCGCATCTTTCCGTGCTGCCGCCGCATCCGTCAGATCGACTTCCGTATCCAGCACTTCCGTAATCCGCTTCAGTCCCGCAACCGCCCGGCTGCTCTGCAGCAGTACCATGGCCAGTATCATCAGAGACATCAGAACCTGAACGATATAGGTGGTAAAAGCGGTCAGATCACCCACCGGCATCGTTCCGAAAAGCACCTGCCTGCCGCCGAACCAGACGACCGCCAGCGTCGTCACATTCATGGCCAGCATCATGATCGGCATATTGAAAATGACAATCCGAAACGCGCGAAGGCCCGCTTCTTTCAGCTCCGTATTCGACTGCGCAAACTTCGCCTCCTCAAAATCATCCCGGACAAAGGATTTGATAATCCGTATTCCCACCAGCGCTTCCTGTATACGCGAATTCAGGGCATCGATCTTTTTTTGCATGATTTCAAAACGCGGAAAAGCAATTCGGATCACAACGCCTATGGCGCCGGCCAAAAGCGGGATTACGATTACCAATATCAGCGCCAGTTCCGCGTTCATCACAAACGCCATGATAATGGCGCCGATCAGCATCCCCGGCGCGCGCAGTAAAAGCCGCAGTCCCATCATAATGACATTCTGCACCTGTGTTATATCATTGGTCAACCGCGTAATCAGTGAACCGGTGCTGTACGTGTCGATATTGCGAAAGGAAAAATCCTGCACCTTCCGAAACACATCACTGCGCAGATCAGCCGCAAAACTGATGGCAGCCCGCGCGGAAAAGTACGCGCCGCCGATGCCGCCCAGCATCATGACCGCTGCGGTCAACAGCATGACCAGTCCCATACGGATAATAAACGCCACATCGTGCTGTACCGCACCGATATTGATAATATCCGCCATAAATGAGGGCAGGAGCACCTCTCCCACCACTTCCGTCACCATCAGGATCGGACCGAAAACAAACGATTTCCAATATGGCCTGATATATTTTCCATACCGCTTCATATCATACCTCCCCTAATTTTTCTGATTAAATTTTGATATTACAACCATTTTTTTCCACTGTCAATAAATGTGCTCGGAAATTCATAAAGTTTTCACAAAAAAGAGCCTCGCCGTGCAGACGGCAAAACTGTCCCGCACTGATACGGGCAAAACTGGTCTGGTTAATTTTTTCTTTATTGGCTATTTATAGAATGCCAAATCTGCGTATACTATTTAGAAAAAAGGAGGAAACCATCATGCAAAATCAAAAAGCATACCGGATTGCCGCAACCGGCCTGATCGCGGCGCTTTCCTATGTTGTATTTACTTTTTTACAGATCAAAATCGCCCTCCCGGGCGGAGACGCGACTTCCATCCATCTGGGAAACGCGGTATGTGTACTCGGCGCTTTGATTCTGGGCGGTACATACGGTGGTCTGGGCGGCGCCATCGGTATGACAATCGGTGATCTGATCGATCCGGTCTATGTCATCTATGCGCCGAAAACCTTTGTCTTGAAGTTCTGTATCGGTATCATCACCGGTTTCGTGGCGCACAGGATTGGCCATATCACCCGGAGCAATGACAGAAACTATATTTTCCGCTGGACGCTGCTCTCCGGCGGCGCAGGACTATTGTTTAACGCCATATTCGATCCGCTGGCCGGGTATTGTTACAAGCTGCTTATCCTCGGAAAGCCTGCGGCGGAAGTCGTACTCGTCTACAACGCGGCTTCGTCCTCTTTCAATGCCGTAACGTCTCTGATCGCGGCGACGGCCGTTTACATGGCGCTGCTTCCCGCCCTGAAAAAAGCAGGACTGTTATATCAAATCAAAAGCGGGGCGTGATCTGTCTGCCCTCCGTTACCCGCTCCGCTGCCGTGCGGTGAATCCAACTCCGGGTATACAAAAAAGAGACTGCTGCCGACAGTATGCCCTGTCGTCTGCACCAGTCTCTTTGTCGCTGCCGTTTCCTGCGCAGCAGTTTCTTCTTATCTTTATTCCGTATCCGGCATAACCACCGCCGCAATAAAATAGATCAAAACCGCCATTCCAAAACTGAAAAAGATAAATAAGATCCAGAGAATCCGAATTACCGTGGGATCCACATTCAGGTATTCCCCCAGTCCGCCGCATACACCGCACAGCATCCGGTTCGTTCTGCTTCTGGTCAGTTTTTTAAAATCATTGTTCATTTTCGTTTCCTCCCTTTTCATAAAAGTCTACTGCAATTTCTCCCATCGCACAGGACAGATCCATGTACTTATCCGCCTGATTCCGGTATGCATGCTCCCCGACCGAACCCCCGCCGGATATGCCTCCAATCACAATATCACCCGCAACACAGTCTGTATGATAATCAAAATCTTCCTGTTGTCCTTCCACCGACAGCGCGATTCTTCCCATTCCGCATTCCGCTTCCACGCTGCCCGCAACGGCGCCCTGCCAGGAGAATGCCCCGACACCGCCTTCAACGACCAGATCGGTCACGGAAGCGTCCGTCACCTTCATCTCGCCGGCTGCGAGTTCCGCCTCCAGCTTATCCGCCTCCAATCCGTTTATCGTAAAGCTTCCCGCACCGGCATCCACCACAATCTCATGCGCTCTGAGATCCCCGGCCTGAAGAATGCACCCGCCGACATCGATTTCTATTTCATCCAGCACGGCGTCGGCAGGAATATACAATGTCATCTTTGTATAATGTTTCTGCCCGTTCTTTTTCTCATAGCCGGAAATCACGGACAGATTCCCGCCCTCCAGATAAGACCGCAGTTTATCCGCATCCTCCACCACAATCCCAAACGTATCCGCATCGGTCTGCGTTATCGTCAGCTCACAGCCGCCGGCTCTTACCAGAAGCCGGCTGACCTCATTCCTGTGCGCAAGATCCCGGTTCTCATAATCTCCCGATTCCGCCGGCGCCAGCTCCATTAACGGGTCAATCTGTTCCAGCAGTTTTTCATTCAGATCCAGATCAAACGATTCCCAGAAATCACTTTCGACCGACTTCCCCGCTCTGCTGTATACCTCCTGTGCCAGCAGATCAGCCGCTTCTTCTCTCCCGCCGCACATGCGGCCAATCAATATACAGGCCGCACCGATAAGCGCTATTATACCAGACACCGCCCATACTTTCCAAATCCGCTTCATTGTCCCGCACCTCCGCGTCTTTTCCCGTGAAAGGGCCTTCTACATAAATCCACCACTGCCCGAAACAGCCAGGCACTGCTTTTTACCACCAGCCATCCGAAGAGCCACGTGATTAACCCGCCGACAACCGTTATGAGCAATCCACATCCAAACAGAACCAGTGCGCCGGCAGGAAACACAAACAGTTTCGCAACGCCTGCCACAGCGATTGCCACGCCGCTGCACAGTATGGCCAGACCGATGGCCAGAAACACAAACAAAACCGCAGCAATCAATAACACAATCGTCACCAACACGGCACCGGCAGCCGCCGCAATGGGAATACACACGGGGCCGAGAAGGATACAGAGCAATACAATCGACACCAGTTTCCATATGTTCACACCTGTCTTTTTCCGCGCCTTCTCCACCGGCGGAGGGCTTTGCGATTCCTGTTTCCGTTCGTCCGCCGGCGCCGGAACGAATTTTTCCTCTCCGTCGGAAAATCCATGTTCGGTAAATTCCCCGTTTTCCAGTTTTCCGTTCATGCCGCCCCGAATGCTCTGCGCCAGCCGTTCCGGAGAACCCCATTCCTGCAGAATTTGTTCTTCCTTTTCCGGCCCCGCATCGTCCAGATAGTCATTATAGTACTCCAACGCCGCATCTCTTTCTTCCGATGGAACGTCGTAAAGGGCATTTTGAAATGCCTGCATGAATTCCGTACGATTCATGTGTCTATCCCTCCCTGAAAAATTCCGGTAATCTTCGCCGCGTACAGCGACCACTCACCCTCATACAGATTGAGCTGCAGCCTGCCTTTCTCCGTTATCTTATAGTACCGTCGGTTTCTTCCCCCGCACTCTCTGTCATATACCTCCAGACATTCGTCCTTCTGCAGCCTGCGCAGTACCGGATAAAGTGTGGATTCCGATACCTCGATCGCTCCCCGGACTTCCTGTGTGATCTTATATCCATAAGTGCCCTCTGCCTTTCTGGACACGACCGCCAGCACGATTGCATCTAACAGCGCTGCTCCTGTATTAAATACCATCGCTCCGCTCCTTTCTACAATATTATATGTTATATAATATTGTTTACAACAATACTATATAACGTATAATATTATTTGTCAACAGGTAATTAACAAAATCTATGCCCGGCTTGCCAAAAGAAAAGGAATTGATTACAATAATGGCGGATCACAGAATCCACAGAAAGGCAGATATTATGGAAAACTTCACAAACACGTTTGTCAACATACCAAAAAAAGCCGCCGCAATCAACGACCTGACCGGCTTCGGACGCTGTTCTCTCGCCGTTGTGCTTCCCGTTCTCAATGCCATGGGACTGCAGGCCTGTCCCATTCCCACCTCCGTCTTTTCCAGTCATATGGCATTTCCTTCCTATTATTATAGGGATCTGTCCGCGGAGCTCTCCCCTTTCCTCGCAGAATATGAAACGCTGCAGCTTACCTTTGACGGCATTTACTGTGGATTTTTAAATTCACAGCAGCAGTTTGCTCCCCTGGAACGGTTTATGGAACGGCAGCGGAAAGCGGGCAGCCCCATAATCCTGATCGATCCGGTTCTCGGCGACCGGGGCAGGACATACCGTATCGTCACGGAGGCGCTCTGTCAGCGGATGAAACATTTTATTTCCCGGGCAACGATTATCACGCCCAACCTCACCGAGGCCTGTCTTCTGACAGACACCGCGTTTCCGGATCCATCCGCAGACGATGCGTTTCTGCAGATGCTTACCGAAAAGCTCCTGGCGATGGGGCCCGTCAAAACCGTGATAACCGGTATTGAACAGGGCAGCCGGATTCGGAATTACTGCGGAGAACGAAACGGCAACACCTTATCCACATTTTCCTGCGATGTAATCTCCAACGGAGAATCGCGGCCGGGAACCGGAGATCTCTTTGCCGCCATCCTGATCGCGGACGCCGTCAACCATGTCCCTTTTGCCGTTTCTGTTCGAAAAGCCGCCGATTTTGTCCGCATCTGCGTGGAACAGTCTGCTCTGGCCCGTGTTCCCATACGGGAAGGCGTGATCTTTGAGAACAGACTTTCGGTATTATGGGACGAAAACAACGGCTAAATTGATGACCTGCCAGGTCAATTATCCACATATCCCCTGTGGAATATTGTGGATAAAAAAGTGACAAATCGATCATTTTCAACTGTCAGAACGTTATTTATCCACCGTTTCCACAAAGTTATCCACAGTGACAGTACTGTCAAAACTCTATGTCAGAACACAAAATGAAAGGAATGATGCCATGAACACACCAAAAATCGGCTCGCATGTGGGGATGAGCGGAACGGAAATGTTTCTCGGTTCCGTCAAAGAAGCGCTCTCCTATGAGGCCAATACCTTTATGCTCTACACCGGCGCGCCCCAGAATACCCGCAGAAAAGCGCTGTCACAACTGCGCATTCCCGAAGCACAGGCATTGATGGCCGGGTTCGGAATCACAGAATTTGTCGTCCACGCCCCCTATATCATCAATCTGGCCAATACAGTCAACCCCGATACCTTCCGTCTGGCAGTCGATTTTCTCGCGCTGGAGATCGAGCGGACGGCCGCCATGGGAAGCCGGACGCTGATTCTCCATCCCGGCGCCCATGTAGGCGCCGGTGCACAAGCGGGGATCCGGCAGATTACGGAAGGACTGAACGCCGTTCTGACGGCAGACACCCCCTGCCATATCGCACTGGAAACCATGGCGGGAAAGGGATCCGAAATCGGCCGCAGCTTTGAGGAACTCGCGGCGATTTATGACGGCGTGGTACATGCGGATAAGCTGCGCATCTGTTTCGACACCTGCCATGTAAACGATGCAGGATACGACATTGTACATGATTTTGACGGCGTTATCGATACCTTTGACCGTCTGATCGGCAAAGACCGGCTCTGTGTCTTCCACATCAATGACAGTAAAAACGAAAAGGGAGCCGCCAAAGACCGGCATGCCAATATCGGACAGGGCAGTATCGGACTTCCGGCACTGCATGCCATAGTCCATCACCCTGACTTTACGGACATCCCCAAGATCCTGGAAACTCCCTATCTTCCTTCCCCGGATGACCCGAAGAAGCTGCTTCCTCCTTACAAAGAAGAAATCGCGCTGCTGCGCCGGCCATAACAGCCCCTTATAACCATTCATCCCAAAAGCGTTCAATCCGTTTACCAATTCGGTCAACACTTACCGCCAGGCAGTCATCCCATTCGCGGGGGAACAGCCTGCGGCAGGCCGGGCTGCCAAACCGTTCGTCCAAAAGCACGACAATGCCGATGTCTTCCGCCGTTCGTATCACCCTCCCGGCCGCCTGCAGTACCTTATTCATCCCCGGATAGCGATAGGCATAATCAAATCCCGCCCCGTCCTCCTCCTCAAAATACGCTTTTAATATCTCACGCTCCGGGCAGACCTGCGGAATCCCCGTCCCCACGATGACCACACCAATCAGGCTGTCGCGTTTCAAATCGATGCCCTCACTGAAAATCCCGCCCAGTACACAAAATCCCAGCAGACTCTTTTCCTCAATCTCCACTTCCATGCGGATCGCTTCCGAAAAGATTTCGGAAATGCCCGCCGGATTCTCCGCGCCGGAAAACCGCCGCAGAAAGTTTTCCCGTTCCCGCTCGTCCATATGTCCGTCCTGCACAATGCATTCCTGCTCCGTCTCCTGCACAAATTCTGCCGTATAGACGCTATACACCTCGCGCAGAAAGCTGTAGGAAGGGAAAAAAATCATATAGTTGCCGTGCCGGTTTTTGGTAGTCTCATAAATGTAGCGGGCAATCCTGCGGTATTCGTCCGCACCCCGCCTCGCATAGCGGGTCGTAACATCCATGCCCGCAAACAGCCCGCAGCGCCGTCTGTCAAACGGCGACGGCGCATAGATCTCAAAGTCGGAAGCCCCTCCGCCCAGAAGTTTTTTATAATACTGAATCGGAAGCAGCGTTGCGGAAAAGAGAATACTGCTGACGCCTCTCTCCATGCATTCCCGCAGATTCCGTCCCGGATCCACGCAGAACAAACGAACCAAAAATCTGCCGTCTTCCTCCATTTTGGTATATATCACATAATGATCATCCAACTGTTCATACATGGCAAGAAAATGCGACACTTCAAAATAGAACGTCAACACTTCCCTGCGTATCTCCGTTCCCGCATATTCTTGCCGGTCTTCCAGAAATTCGTCCATAGCCGCATGCAGCCGGTTCAGCGCCGCCGCAAACGCTTCGATTTCATCCCGGACCATATAGGTCCCGCACTCCCGTTTCAATGCCAGCAGTTCCCGGTTACACCGCTCCAGCCGCTTGCCCATCGAACCGTCCACCGATTTTATTTTGCGTTTCAGCTCCAGAAAATCCTCTTTCCACAGCGCCGCGCTGTACATCTCCCTGCCCCGCTCGACCAGATTGTGCGCCTCATCGACAAGAAACAGCCAGGCTCCTTTTACACTGTCTCCGAAAAACCGCCGCAGACAGACATGGGGATCGAACGCATAATTGTAATCGCAGATAATCCCGTCGCAGAACAGACTGATGTCC
Source organism: uncultured Lachnospiraceae bacterium (assembly GCA_910585205.1). GTDB lineage: Bacteria > Bacillota > Clostridia > Lachnospirales > Lachnospiraceae > VSOB01. The sequence continues at coordinate 4,047 of CAJUCC010000001.1, read as the reverse complement.
AGTCCCATCTCAAACGGGCAGACCCGATACCGCTGCGCACAGGCGCGTATCGTCTCCGCGGAGTAATTGACTTTATCGGTCAGTATATCGTATAAGGCATCATTGATTCTGTCAAAATGCCCGGCCGCATACGGACAGGCTTCCGGATTACAGTCCGCTTCCTCCAGAAAGCAGATTTTGTCGCGCGCCGTCAGCAAAACGGTTTTAAAGGCCAGCCCCTTCGCGCGCAGCAGAGAAAACGTTTCATCCGCCACAGTTCTGGTAATCGTCTTGGCCGTCAGATAAAAAATCTTGTCCGCCTTGCCCTCTCCGATCGCCTTCACGGCCGGAAATACGGTGGAGATCGTCTTACCCACGCCGGTCGGCGCCTCCAGAAATAATTTCCGTTTATGGCAGATCGTCCGATACACCGCCGCTGCCAGCTCTTTTTGTCCCGGTCTGTACGAAAACGGAAAAGAAAGCGCCTGAATCGACAGAAGCCGCCGTTTTTTCCAGTCAAACTCCATATCTGCCCACCGCCGGTACTGCAGGAGCAGATCCAGAAACCAGTTCTCCAGCGCTTCAAAACTCTCCTCATGATAGAAATACCGAATCTCTTCCGTATCCAGATTGCAGTATGTCATCCGGGTGCGCATAACGCCTCCGGATACGTGTGTGGAAAACGCATACATATAGGTATAACATCTGGCCTGCGCCAGATGAACCGCTGCCGCTTCCGTCATCCTTGCCACATCGCGGTACGTCCCCTTGATCTCATCCGTTATAAATCCTTCCCCGTCTGTCAAAATGCCGTCGGCCCGGCCTTCAATCAGCAGATCATACCGCTCCGTCCCGCACAGGTAACGCAGCGGCACCTCCGCCTGATAATCGGCTCCCATGCGCCGCTGGATCATTCTGTGAACGCGGCTTCCCTCCGCCATCGCACGATCGGCCGAAGTGCCGCTGCGGTTATCAATGCTGCCGCTGCGCAGCAAAAATTCCACCAAATTCCGAACCGAAGTTTTTAACTGCATGCCGTCTCCTCTGTATCATAAAAATGCCAAAACTCCCTCTGTCACCATACAGAGGGAGTTTTTCTTTTCTTTGTTTCTCTTATCTGTCGTCCGGAAACCGGAACACGATGTCAGGCTACCGCCACATCCGTCAAATATTTCTCAAATGCCGGATCGTATCCGTTGTAGCTGACCGTTAAAGTCTTTGTCAGATCCAGTCCGTACACCCCTAAAATCGATTTTGCATCCACGACATACCGGTTGTAGAAAATATCAATGTCAAAACTACACCGGGAAGCTGCTTCAACAAAATTTTTTACTTCTTCAAGTTCCAACCTGATGTTTCGTTGCATCTTCATTGATCTCATTCCTTTCTTTTTCATGCCGTTGTGAATTACCTGAGTTAGGTTGTATTATAACCTATTTTTCCCAAAAGTAAAGCAGTTTATGCAAAATGTACCCGCATCAAAAAACAGAAAAAAAGTCCCAATTTTATGCACTCTGTATAAATTGCTGCGCCAAAAACCTGCTGTTTCCGGCAAAGTTGATTACACTTTTTGAAGACAATCCCCGCCAATCTCTGACACGGATATACAGCGTGCCTTCATTTCCGAAACGGATTTGTAAATTCTGTCATATAAGGACGAAAGCGCAGTGGCAGCATCCCTTTTTGCAGTCCGTCGTTTCTCCGTGCCTCTACCGCTATGTTATGGCAGAAATGCCGGAACAGTTCCTGGTACAGCGCTTCCTCCCCGCTCTCTTCCACATCTTCCCTCTTAAAATGGGAATTTTGCGCGAGGAACCACCGGCTGCCCGCCCTGTGCACGGCAAAGAGCGCCCGGCCGGAATCATACAGCAAAAAATGTTCCGAGGGCAGCCTGTCCGCAAAATGATCTGCCAGAAAGGAAATCACATTATTTTTCGGAGCAATCTCCGCAAACAAAATGCCGCCCCTGATCTCGCGGAACCGTACAAACCCGAACAGTTGGTGCATTTCATGCCACGCATTGTATTTCAGTTTCTGTGTCTTGTGCACGGCCGTATCCGCATGCCTGGCAAACACCCGAAACGGCTCTGCCAGCCGCAGTCCCTGCGCAATCGTCCGATATACGGCCGTGGCCTTATCCGTATCCGCGGAAGCAAGCGCCAGGCACAAGATATAAAAACCTTCCTCTCCAAAGCGGCGCTGCAGCGTACCGGCCACCTTTTCGCTTTTGACTCTGTCAGTCACTATTGTTTCGTACACGGCAAACAAGCGCAGATTTCCCTCTTCGGAAGTCCGGATCGCCGTCGTCTCCGGCCGGTAATGTTTTTCATATGCCGTGTAAACAGCGGTAAATATCCCTTCCAGACTGTCATCGCAAATCAGGATATGCTCCTCCACAGTTGTCCCTCCCCTTCCTGTACATAGTGCACATCGTCAAATAAAGAAAGCTGTTTGTATGTCACCTGGCATTTTTCAAACGGAAGTTTTTCCTTCTCATAGAGCAGGTTTCTTGTAATATAGTCTTCTTCCAGTCTGACCGGATACATCTGCTTCCCGCTGCAGGTGATAAAGTACAGCGCCCGTTTCAATACGACGCCGATTTTTTTCAGATCTTCAAACGTAAGGCGGGCGCTCCTTCTGGCCTGAACTATCTTCAGCGCGCTCTTTACCCCGATACCGGGCACCCGGAGAATCATCTGATAGTCAGCCGTCTGCACGTCAACCGGAAACTGTTCCAAGTGTCCGAGCGCCCAGTCGCATTTCGGATCCAGAAGAATATTAAAGTTCTGCTTTTTCTCATTCAACAACTCTCCGGCGGAAAAACCGTAATACCGCAGCAGCCAGTCCGCCTGATACAGACGGTGCTCCCGCAGAAGCGGCGGGCCGCCGGCCGGCGCCGGCAGCTCCTTATCCGCATTGACATGGACAAACGCCGAGTAAAAGACCCGTTTCAGGGCAAACTTCTGATACAGGCTCTCCGCCACCGACAAAATCTGATAGTCGCTCTCCGGGGTGGCGCCGATAATCATCTGTGTGGACTGTCCTGCCGGTACAAACCTGGGCGCGTGCCGGTATAATGCCACCTCGTTTTGACTGGCAGTTATACCGCTCTGTATCTGGCGCATGGGCATCAGTATGTTTTTTCGATGTTTGTTCGGCGCAAGCGCCCGCAGCCCTTCCGCCGTCGGCAGCTCCAGGTTGACGCTCATCCGGTCCGCCAGCAGTCCGGTCTTGCCGACCAGTGCCGCGTCCGCCCCCGGTATCGCCTTGACATGGATATAGCCCCGGAAATGATAGCGGTTCCGCAGCAGATACAGCGTGCGATACAGCAGTTCCATCGTTACGTCAGGACTTCCCAGAATGCCCGAACTTAAAAACAGACCTTCGATATAATTGCGCCGGTAAAAATGAATGGTCAGTGTACATATTTCTTCCGGTGTGAACGCCGCCCGCGGGACATCATTGGAACGCCGGTTCGCACAATATTTGCAGTCATAAATGCATTCATTGGTCAGCAGAATTTTCAGCAGAGAGATACACCTGCCGTCCGCACTGAAACTGTGGCAGATGCCGGAGGCCAGTGCATTCCCCATGTCCTTCCCGTTCCCTTTTCTGTCCACTCCGCTGCTCGTGCATGCCACATCATATTTGGCCGCATCGCTGAGTATCCCCAGCTTTTCTTTTATATCCATCGCGTCCACATTGGGGTAATCCATAATTTCGTATCCGTCCTTCCCGTCTGCCGTTCTGATTATGTAAATCCGGTCTGATGAAATCATACCACAGTGAGAGAATTCGAACAAGTGTTTTCGAACACATTTTCTATTTTCGGCATAATGTACAAAAAGGAAACAACCGCCTGTAAAAATTATCTATCAACCGTAAACAGCACATATCGTTTTTCTTCCGCCGCTCTTTTCCAGAAATTCAGACTGTACTGCAGATACCACTACAGGTATACAGTTTTTGCTTTTTTCTAATCATATCTTTTCCCTTACTGATAGTCTATAAAAAAGAATGGCAGTTTTACATTCAAATAAAACCGCCATTCTTAAGCTCATGCGCTAT